>NZ_PNCT01000037.1:0-33675 GCF_005887365.1 Pseudoalteromonas sp. S3785
AATATTTTTTAAATAATTAATAAAAATTATAAATAATTTATTTTTTTTTTATAGGAAGAATAATTTTGGTACGACTGAGTGGATTCGAACCACCGACCTCTACCATGTCAAGGTAGCGCTCTAACCAACTGAGCTACGGTCGTATTACCTAATTAAGATGCGGTGAATATAATTTACCAGCGGCCGCTAATATATAGCGTGGTGAGTGGTGAATCAAGCAAGTTTGTTGCTTTTAGGTTTATTTGCCGTTTTTTTATTCATATTGGGCTGATTTCACACGTTTTATAAAAGTTTTGCCACCAGGTTACGTGTTTTTTGGCTGAGCCTTTAAGCTGGTTTAATAGATTATTTTGCGAATTCTGCGCTATCAAAGTGTTTATTTGGCTATTTGTTATGGGTTCGTCAAGCCAAAGCTGGCTATACATAGGTAATAGTGTTTCAAGGTAGCCTGCTAAATTAGCCTGATAAGGCTGTATTTCTTTGAGGTAAAACTTTTGGAAGACGTTACTGACGATAATGGCTACTTTTTTATTTTTTCCTGCTGGGCATATCTCATCAATGTATTGCGACTGAATAAATTGCGTGGCTGAATTATTAAATGCTATCTGCAAACGCGCAGAATAAATAAGTAATTGGTTAAAACGGTACTTGTTAAGCTGCTCTAACGCGTTGAATATGTCTGCGGAGTTGATCTTTAAATAGTGTTTATTGAGTATGTGGCGCTTTAACTGTACAAGCTTCTGCATGGCCGCTACGGTGTCACTATAGCCAGCCGGTGACATAGCAAGCTCTGCGCTGCTAGCTTGCCACGTGTTTTTAAGCTCAAATTCGTTATACAGCATTAAATTAAAGTAGTGGTTTAGTGTTTGCTCTTTTTGTGCTTTTGCATTTAATAGGGTTTTGTAAATGTTAGAGTCAGGCTCAAGTGTGCTTAAGCACTGCTGCGCATTTTGCACAAACTCTATTTGATACTTTAAAACACTGGCATAGCCTGCCGTTTTGCCTAGCTGATTATTATGCTCGCTAATAAGTAAGCTGAGTTTACAATGGCTTAAACTGGCAAGTTCTACCAAGCTGATAGTACTGCCTTTAGTAAGCGTATTTGGGGGTAATAGAGGGCTAATTGGTGCAGGCTTACTTAAGCTTGGGGCTTGGGTTTCAAGGGTATTACTTAAGCGTTCTGTGTATGTTTGATACGTGGTGCTGGGCGCTTTTGAACACCCAGCAAGCACGGCGCAACACACAGCTAATAAATAGCTTAACCATTTTTTGCTAAATAATAATGTAAGGGCTTTTTTATACAAATGGCGCCTGCTTTAATCGCTTATTAACGGTGAACATAAGCCACACAGCAGCAACGGTTAAACCAAAAATAATACCTATCCAAAAACCGTGCGGCCCCATGGCGGGCACAATTAAATCTGTTCTTCCTAATACGTAGCCTAAAGCAAAACCGATTAACCAGTACGATATAAACGTGATATACGATATAGGCTGAGTATGCTTTAAACCCCTTAATATGCCATTGGCAGCGACTTGCAGTGCATCAGGAATTTGATAAATACAGGCTAAAATCATAATAGAGCTAGCTAAGGCAATAACAGCAGGGCTGTCGGTGTATAGTTGGCTTATTAAATCGCGGCCAATAAAGGTTATAAATGCTAAAAATAACGCTATAGCAATGGCTAATATGTAGCTGGTCGATATAGCAGTTTTTAATTGGCTTAAATGGTTTTGACCAAATAAATTACCAATACGAATACTAATGGCGATAGATAAGCTCAGTGGCATCATAAATAATAATGCAGTTACGCTTCCTGCAATTTGATGGCCCGACACTGCAACAGCGCCTAAATGTGCAATAAACAAAGGTATGCACGCAAATAGCGTAATTTCAAAAAAGGTGGCCAACGAAATGGGTATACCTAATTTGGTAATAATGCCAATGGTTTTAATATTGGGCTTTTCAAAATTTGCCAGCAGGGCTTTTGCATCTATTTTTTTACTAAACTGGCAATAGGTTACTTGTGCAGCAGCCATTACAGTCAGCACCAATGCCGTAGCAATGCCACACCCCGCACCGCCTAAAGCTGGTAAGCCAAATAAACCATTTATAAAAATATAGTTAGCCGGAATATTAACGCCAAGGCCCAGCAAGCTGATATAAAAAGCCGGTTTTGTCATCCCCATGCCTTCGGTCATATTGCGATAAACGGTAAAAATTAAAAAACCAAAGGCGCCCCATTTCACAAAGTGGATATAGTCATACGCAAGGCTTGCAATAGCGGGGGTTGTATCGAGTTTTAAAATAACAATATCGGCTAGGTTGGCGATACCAAAACCAATTGTGCTTAAAATTGCGGTTAAATACAGTGCTTGCTGAAAATAATGGCTAATGCCTTTTTTATCATTAGCACCTGCAAATTGGGCAATAATCCCGGTTAACGCGAGCAAAATACCTTGCAGTGCCAGTAATAACGGGTTCCATATACCGGTTGCAATCGATAGCGCAGCTAAATCTGTGGGGCTTACTTGGCCTGCCATAATAGTGTCGACCACCGACATTAAAACGAGTGTTACTTGTGCTAAAAATACAGGTACGGCAAGGGTAATTAAACGTTTGGCTTCCCAGCTACTAAAGGTCATAAAAACAGCTATTTGATAAAACAGGGCGCAATTGTAATCGATTGTGTTTCAAATAAAAATCACTGTAGTGAATGATTTTACCCGTTGATACGTTAAACTAGCACTTTGTAATAATTTTAAGTGATTTTATGTTTACAGGAATCGTTCAAACTCAAGCCACTGTTGTATCTACCACACATACTGAAGGGGTGTTACGCTTGGTTGTATCGGTAGGTGATGAATACGTTAAACACCTTGATTTAGGTGCCAGTATTGCGATTAATGGCTGTTGCCTAACAGTGGTTAAAGTAGAATTAAGTAACCATGATGTAGTGGCACAAGTGCACTTTGATGTAATCGATGAAACATTATTACTTACCAATTTAGGCAAGCTTGCAGTAGGTAGTTTAGTCAATTACGAGCGTTCAGTCACTTTTGGTACTGAACTAGGTGGCCATATTGTATCTGGGCACATTCACTGTACTGCCCAAATCAGGCAAATAGTCAAAGAGCAAAACAACTGTAAAATTCAGTTAAGCCTACCGTCTAAATGGCAAAAGTATGTTTTATACAAAGGCTTTGTAGCAATAAATGGCGCAAGTTTAACCGTGGGCGAAATTGACGAGCAGGGGTTTTGGTTACACTTGATCCCCGAAACGCTGGCCATTACAAATTTAGGTAACGCACAAGAGGGTGATAAACTAAATATAGAAGTTGATCAACAAACTTATACCATTGTTAACACGGTAGAAAATTACTTACGCCACCAGGGCTAAAAAATTTGCTCATCGTCGCTGTCTATGTGTAACTCTAATTTTTTATGAGCATGGTCTATATGCATATTTAAATGAATAGGGTTACAACAGGCACTGCATTCTTCAATGTAGTCTTGATCTCCCATGCTTGCGTCGATATCTAGGTGTATGTGGTTGCCACAGTGAGGGCAGGTGATACGTTGTGATAAAAAATCTTTCATAATCACTCCAATAGTACCAAGGTAAGAATTAACTTGTTGATACGCATTAATTAAGTTGTGCCGTTATACTAGCAACAACTTGATGGCTCAAAACTGAACTAAACAACAAGGTATTGAGCCTTAATTACATCCTTTTAACTATAGTGCTGAAGCGACGTTTATGACAGTAACTTTACGCCTTAGAGGCATTATTATTTAAAGCGATAGCAGCGTATCAATATGTTTCTTAGCTTGAGTAAGGTAATGCCCTGCAAAAATATTTGCGTGATTTAAAATAGGGTAAAGCTGGTATATCGCTTTACGCTTTTTATAGTTTTCGCTTAGTGGGTATTGCGCGTTATAGGCGTTATAAAAATCATCTGGTAAGGGGGCAAATAGCTCACTCATTGCGATATCGACCTCGCGGTCGCCGTAATAGCATGCTGGGTTAAATAAGGTGGGTACATTTTTAATAAAACCCATATTTCCACGCCAAAAATCACCATGTACTAAAGAGGGCTCAACTACATGGCTATGTAGTTGCTCTTTTACCAAGTTAATTAATAGTTCAGGCTCTACAAGCTCAATACCTTTCTCGGCTAATAGTTGCAGTTGCCAGCCTATGCGCTCTTCTGCGTAAAATAAATCCCATTTTTTATGCCATTGGTTTGGTTGCACGGTTGTGGCTAGGTAGTTATCTTCGTCAAAGCCAAACATTGCCTGGTCGTGCTTTTGATGCAGCATAGCCAGTTGCTTTCCCATATCATGCCAATGAGTGTGGGGCTGTTTATCAAGTACTAACCACTCAAGTACAATAAACGAAAATTCAATATTAGCACCTGTTACAATGCAGTCAGGCACCATAAAAACACTATTTTGGGTAAGCTGTTTAAGCCCAATCGCTTCGCTTTCTAGACGATCTAGCTCGTTTTTAAGGGCAATTTTAACCAGGTAATTGTGCTTACCATCAGTTAATTGATAGAGTTTATCGGTATTTGTACTTTGCAGCTGGCGTTTGTAAGTATGTTTAAAGTCATAATGAATGGCTTGGCTAATGTGCTCGTTTACTGTTTTCCACATATCAATTGCTCGCCTTTTAAACAGATACTTAAACTATGGCAAAAAAGTATTAATTTAACAAACTAATCGTTGTAAAATTAACGATATAAAAAATGCTTATGGAGTAACAATGAACAAAAGTTTTATCACCAATTTGCTTGCGGTTTTGTGTGTCGTGATAGGCTACTTTTTTAACCAAGCTATTGTGTTATCGGTGGGGTTATTTGCACTATCAGGTGCTGTCACAAACTTATTGGCTGTTCATATGTTATTTGAAAAGGTCCCTTTGTTATATGGCTCGGGCGTTATTGCTTTAAAATTTGAAAGTTTTAAAGTGGCTATTCGTAATTTAATTTTGACTGAGTTTTTCTCAGAGCAAAAAATTAATAATCTACTTAACAAAGCACAACCTAATATCGACTTTGAAGGTATTATTACTAAGGTTGATTTAAACCCTGCGTTCGACAACCTACTGCACGTGATAGAACAATCACAGTTTGGTAGCATGCTAGGTATGTTTGGCGGCACAAAGGCAATAGAGCCAATGCGAGAAAAGTTTATTGAAAAAATGCAGCTATCACTTGCGCAAATTAGCCAAACAGACGATTTTAAAGCGCTAGTAAACGATACGTTGTCGCAAGGCAATAGCGCACAAAGCTTACATGCTACGGTACTTAAATTAGTTGATGAGCGTTTAAATGAACTCACCCCTAAAATGGTTAAAGACATTATTCAAACGATGATACGTGAGCATTTAGGTTGGCTAGTCGTGTGGGGCGGTGTGTTTGGCGGTTTATTTGGCTTAATTGGGGCCATTATTTAATAAACTAAGCCTGCTTACAAAGCAGACTTAGTTTTGTGTTAACGCCATACTATTTTGGCCCTGTGATAATGACTTTTTCTGGGTTGTTCGACTTAGCTAAATCTTTAATTGATGTGCGAGTACTGGTATCAATATTTAAATAATTAGCGCTTTTATCAAGGTTATACAAACTAACAAAGTCGCCCATTGATAAGTTATTACAGTGCAGTTTTTTGCTCATTACCGCTTTGCTTATATTTAAATCGCGTAACGCTTTACGCAAACTGTACGATTTATTCGCTGCAACAGCCATACAAGCCTGTGTACCTGGCGAAGAGTCAGCCGCGATAAACTGCGTTGCAAATGCTGGTTTTGCCATTAGTAAAGTTGCGCCTAGTACCATAGTTGTGCAAAAAGTCGCTTTTAACGTGTTCATAATTAGTCCTCATTGTTTGTGGTTCAGCTTTATTATTGAGCGATTTAAACTAAAAAGCTGTTAACCAAACGCAACAAGGTGTAAGCAGGTATGTGTAAAAATACACACTTAACCTAGGTGACTGAATTTAAGCCCTAATAAATGTGTTTTTTGACACACTTAGGTAAAATTATTTTACAGCTACTGACATATTTTCTCAGCCTGCTATCATCGCCCCCAATATTCACGCGCTTAATTTTTAGGAGAACCAGTGAGCAAAACGTTAGCCAGCTATTACCAGCAAGCGTATGCCTGCGAGCACAAACATTTTAACCAATGTTTTTATTGTGGGTGCGAAGCCACAGAGCGCGACCATTGCCCGCCCCTGCATATGTTACAGAGCATTATTGATTTAGGCGAAGAGGCCGATTTTATATCAATTGCAGCATGTTACGAGTGCCATGCCTTATTACATAATGAAAGGCTAATGACAATAGATGAGCGCTTTACAAAACTTAAAAAAAAGCTCTCTAATAAGTATGCTAAAGCGCTGCGTGTTTATAACATGTGGGAAGAAAACGAATTAAGCGAAATGAGCGATGAATTTGCGCACAGCATTCAAGCGGGTATGAAATTAGGTAAAGAGGCATCTGAGCGTTTAGCATTTACAGGCTTTACATATGCCACCGAAGAAGCCCGTGTAACCGTACGCGAAAAAACCAAAGAGTTTGATGTAGAAGGCACCGTTTTTACCGACTTTAAAGAGGCATTAAATTACTGTATTAACGTGCTTAAAGTTCAAAAAAGTGATTTTTATAAAATACTGGTTGAGGATTATAATGGCGATTTTAACAGGGCGCTTAGCCAGTATCGTCATCGCCATAATAAAGTAACAACAGCAAGCGGTGGCAATAGTTTAATTAAGGATTTTGCTAAGCAACATAAGCAAAATTCAGACTTTGTGACACGCACGGTTAAACACTTTATAAACAAAGATCCTTCCCTTACTACCGAAGCCGCGCTAGAAAAGTTGTATAACAATTATATAAAAAAATAATGACAGCCGTTTAACTCAATTAATCGCTTTTTTACCTGTTTTTTTAGCTTTATTACGCTGCTTTAGCTAAAGTAGCAAAAAAACAGGAGAACCTAACAACATGCAAAAATTTGCACCCTCATTGTTAGCAGTTGGTTTAGCTGCTGCGCTTGTTGGTTGCCAAGAAAACGGCCCGCAAGATGCAAAAATTACCATTAATAAAAACCCATACCCAAGCACTTACACACTGCTGGCAAGTAAAAGCACTTTAATTACCAATGCAACCGTACTTACCGGTACAGGCGAGCGTTTAAATGATGCTGATGTACTACTTGTTGATGGTAAAGTACAACAAGTAGGTAAAGACTTATCGGCCAATGCAGATATAACCATTGATGCACAGGGTAAATGGGTTACCCCAGGTATTATTGATGTACACTCTCACTTAGGTGCCTACCCAAGCCCATCAGTTGAGTCTCATCAAGATGGTAACGAAATGACCAGCCCAAATACTGCCGAGGTGTGGGTAGAGCATTCTGTATGGCCTCAAGATCCAGGCTTTAACCGCGCCCGCGAAGGCGGTATTACTTCACTACAAATTTTACCAGGTTCAGCTAACTTATTTGGCGGGCGTGGCGTAACACTCAAAAACATTCCTGCGCATACAATGCAAGCAATGAAATTTCCTGATGCACCTAATGGCTTAAAAATGGCCTGTGGTGAAAACCCAAAACGCGTATATGGCCGCCAAGGTACTTTACCTTCAACCCGTATGGGTAACATGGCCGGCTACAGAATGGCATGGGCAGAAGCACAAGAGTACAAACGTGCATGGGACAAGTACGATGCTGATTACGAAGCAGGCTTAAACCCACAAGCACCGGCTCGCGACATTAAGCACGATACACTAAAAGCGGTTATTGAAGGTGAAGTGTTAATTCATAATCATTGTTATAAAGCTGAAGAAATGGCAATGATGATCGATCTGTCAAAAGAATTTGGCTATCACGCAGGTACTTTCCATCACGGTGTAGAAGCTTATAAAATTGCAGATTTACTGGCTGAAAATGGTTCGTGTGCTGCACTTTGGCCAGATTGGTGGGGCTTTAAAATGGAAGCTTACGACATGGTTCAAGAAAACGTAGCTATTGTTGATGCGGTAAAAAATTCGTGCGCTATTGTGCATTCTGACTCAGACACCACTATTCAGCGCTTAAACCAAGAAGCGGGTAAAGTAATGTACCGTGCAAACGAAAATGGTTTTGATATTTCGGAGCAGCACGCAATTAAGTGGATCACTTCTAACGCGGCTAAATCATTGGGTATTGAAGATAAAACGGGTTCGCTTGAAGCAGGTAAGCAAGGCGATGTTGTTATTTGGAACCAAAACCCATTTAGCGTTTACGCAAAAGCTGAACAAGTATTTATTGATGGCGCAAAAGTTTACGATAGAAACGACAGCGCATTTCAGGCACAAAGTGATTTTATGTTAGGCCAACAATAAGGAGCCCAGAATGAAAAATTTATCACGTTCGTTTTCGCTATCTCTGGTTGCTGCCGGATTGTTAGCCTCAGCTACAGTGGATGCTCGCTCGCTTGCCATTGTGAATGCAACGCTTCATACCGCTACTGAGCAAGGTGTGCTAGAGAACGCAAGTATTATAATGGATAACGGTAAAATTACCGCTATTAACCCGCAACAAGTATATGCAGACCAAGTTATCGATGCTCAAGGCCGCATTGTTACGCCAGGGTTTATTGCCAGTATTAACCAACTTGGCTTAGTAGAAGTCAGCGCGGTTGCAGGCTCACGTGATGCTGGCGAAGAAAAAGCAGGTATTGATTTTGACGTAAGCCTTGCTTACAACGCTCACTCAAGCCTTATCCCTTATGCACGTAAAGGCGGTGTAACTCGCGATGTTATTACCCCACATGGGGGCGATAGTATTTTTGCAGGCCTAGCGAGTGTTGTTGATTTAAGCGGTGATTTACAAAGCGATATACAAAAGCAAGCTGCTTTAGTGGTTTATTTGGGTGAGCGCAGCAAGGGGTCGCGCGCATTTACATTGCAAACCCTCATTAATAAGCTTGAAGAGCACCAAACAAAAGCAGCTAAAAAGCCTAAAAAAGACGACGACAGCAAGCCTAGCACTGAAGATAAAGTCATGCGTAAAGTACTTAGCGGCGATATGCCACTGGTAGTTGGCGTATCTCGTGCGGCCGATATTATTGAGCTCCTTAAAGTTAAAGCGCAATTTGGTATTAATTTAGTGCTCAATGGCGCACAAGATGCGGTTGTTGTTAAAGAGCAGATTGCTAAAGCGCAAGTGCCCGTAATTATGAGTGCTATGGATAGCTTACCCTCAAGCTTTGACTCGTTACATGCCAGCTTAGATAACGCAGCCGTGCTAGAAAAAGCAGGGGTTAAGGTTATTTTAACCGTGGGCGGCGATGCCAGTCATAATATTTACCAGCTTCGTTTTGATGTAGGCAATGCCGTTTCATATGGCATGAGCCAACAAGGCGCATTAAAGGCCGTTACATCTAATGTAGCAAGTGTGTTTAATATTAATGCTGGCAGTATTGAAGTTGGAAAAGCCGCTGATGTAGTGATGTGGAGCAATGACCCGTTTGAGTTAAGCAGTCATGTAAGCAAAATGATTATTAATGGTGAAGAGGTATCTACACAGTCTCGCCAAGATAAACTACGGGAGCGCTACACTACTGAGTCATCTATGCCTAGAGCTTATACAAAATAATTAAAATAGCTTTAATTGTTTACAGGCCGCTATTTTATAAATAGCGGCTTTTTTATACAAAAGGCAGGCACAAAAAAACCGCTTACTTTTTACGTAAGCGGTTTTTAAATTTAATCTAAAATTATACTAATTTAGATAAAATTTCGTTAAAGGTTGCGCTTGGGCGCATTGCTTTAAACGCTGCCTCATCACTTGGTTGGAAGTAACCACCAATATCCATTGAAGGACCTTGCGCATCGTTAAGCTCGTTTACGATTTGCTCTTTTTGCGTTTCTAAATCGTTGGCAATTTGTGTAAATTGCGCTTTAAGCTCACTGTCTTCGTCTTGCTTAGCCAGCTCTTGTGCCCAGAATAAAGATAAGAAGAAGTGAGAGCCACGGTTATCAATTTCTTTTACTTTACGTGAAGGCGACTTGTTTTCAGCTAAGAACGTACCGGTTGCTTTATCTAGTGTATCAGCAAGTACTTGAGCTTTTTTATTGCCTGTATTCACACTTAGGTGCTCAAGCGAAGCCGCTAGTGCTAAAAACTCGCCTAACGAATCCCAACGTAAGTGGTTTTCTTTTTCGAACTGTTGAACATGCTTAGGTGCTGAACCACCTGCACCAGTTTCAAATAAGCCACCGCCGTTCATAAGAGGTACAATTGAAAGCATTTTAGCACTAGTACCCAGCTCTAAAATTGGGAATAAATCTGTTAGGTAGTCACGTAATACGTTACCTGTTACAGAAATAGTGTCTTTACCTTCTTTAATACGCGCTAATGAGAATAAAGTTGCTTCAAGCGGCGCTAAAATTTGAATGTCTAGGCCATCTGTATCGTGATCTGGTAAGTATTTGTTTACCTTTTTAATAAGCTGAGCATCGTGAGCACGATTTTCATCTAACCAGAAAACAGCAGGTACGCCCGTAGCACGTGCACGGTTTACAGCAAGTTTAACCCAATCTTGGATTGGTGCGTCTTTAACCTGACACATTCTCCAAATATCGCCTTGCTCAACAGTGTGCTCAAGTAGCGTAGTGCCATTTGCATCAACAACACGGATAGAGCCATCCGCTTTTGCTTCAAACGTTTTATCGTGAGAACCATATTCTTCTGCTTTTTGAGCCATTAAGCCTACGTTTGGAACGCTACCCATAGTGGTAGGATCAAATGCGCCATTTTCTTTACAAAAATCAATAGTCGCTTGGTAAACGCTTGAGTAGCTACGATCTGGGATCACAAAGCTAGTGTCTTGTAGTTTACCGTCGTTGTTCCACATTTGACCGCTTGAACGAATAGCAGCAGGCATAGATGCATCAATGATCACATCGCTTGGTACATGTAAATTAGTAATACCACGGTCAGAATCAACCATTGCAATGGCAGGACGCTCAGCGTAAACCGCTTGAATGTCTGCTTCAATTTCTTCACGCTTAGCATCATCTAATGTTTGAATTTTAGAATAAACGTCGCCTAAACCGTTATTTACATCAACACCTAGCTCTTCAAAAAGCTCGCCGTGTTTAGCAAATACGTCTTTGTAGAAAACTTTTACCGCGTGACCAAAAATAATAGGGTCAGATACTTTCATCATTGTCGCTTTCATGTGAAGCGAAAATAATACGCCTTTTTCTTTAGCGGCATCAATTTCTGCTGCTAAAAACGCTTGTAGTTTAGCTGCGCTAATGCGCGACGCATCAATTACTTCGCCAGCGATTAGCGGTGTGCTTTGCTTAAGTACAGTTACTTCGCCATTAGTCGCTACGTGTTCAATACGTACATCAGTTGCTGCATCAACGGTTACTGATTGCTCAGAACCAAAGAAATCGCCTTCGCTCATGCTTGCAACGTATGATTGTGAGTCTTTGCTCCATGCACCCATAGAATGCGGGTTATTACGTGCATATTCTTTAACAGAGCCAGGCGCACGACGATCTGAATTACCTTCACGCAATACTGGGTTTACAGCGCTGCCTTTAATTTTGTCATAAGTTGCTTTAATTTTAGCTTCTTCATCATTTTTAGGCTCAGCCGGGTATTCTGGTAGTGCGTAACCTTTTTCTTGAAGCTCTTTAATCACAGCGCGTAATTGCGGTACAGACGCACTGATATTTGGTAATTTGATGATGTTTGCTTCTGGTGTTTTTGCAAGTTCGCCAAGTTCTGCAAGCGCATCGCCAATACGTTGTTCTTCAGTAAGGTAATCAGCGAAGTTTGCAATTACACGACCTGCTAATGAGATATCGCGAGTTTCAACTTCAACACCTGCCGCATTTGTATAGGCTTGGATAATTGGTAGCAACGAGTAGGTTGCTAGCGCCGGAGCTTCGTCCGTTTTAGTGTAGATAATTTTTGATGTCATCATCATTCCTAGATAGTAGGCCGCAGTGGCCGTATTCAACAATGCAAAGAAACTCATTAGCGCATGACTGCGTTAATAAGCAGTTTGTTAGGTGTCGGTACTCTTAATGTGCCAAAGGCAGAATAGTCACACCTGACTAACTGATTTTTTGGTTGCAAAGTACACGTATGTTAGCCGCGTAAACGCATAAGCTAATATGTGATCGCGTAATTTAGCAACAAGAGTGTAACAAGCTTGTTTAAAAAGGGCTAGCGCTTGCGCTTTTGTACAGCCTAAATTAGCAGGTAACTGTTAGAACATTGGGGTATATAAAATAAAATCAAGGAAAAGGGTTGAATTTAGCGTGTACAGGAGCAATTTAGTAATAAGAAGAGAGTTGAATGGTAAGTGGGGAATTAAGCGAGGATCTAAATTAGGTCGCTCGCTTTAGTCGAACAAATTTTTGATCACTCTAAAATGTCGCCGTTAGGCGCAATGTTTTTAGCGTGTAAGCCCTTAGGGCCTTGTTCTAGCTCGAATGTTACATCCTGACCAGCTTTAAGTGTCTTATAACCGTCCATTACAATCGTTGAGTAATGAGCGAAAATATCATTCTCGCAGCCGTCTTCTACGATGAAACCAAAACCTTTGGCGTTGTTGAACCATTTGACTTTACCACAAGCCATACTTCTACATCCTTCTATAAGTTGACTAATTTAGTTATTCTAAACCGTATAATTTGCTAGACTGACTAAGGATTAATCAATCTACTTCTGACTGTAGTTTATTTGGCCAGTCAGTCAAGTGTTTTGTGATATTTTTTTAACATTTAATTTATTTTTTATTCAAGTTTGCTTGAGTTCTAAAGACAAGACTATATTTAATTATGAGTGGTATGAAAGATTCAGGTGTCATCGACACAGTTCGCGATAGTGAAAAGCAAAAGCTGCAGCCACCGCGAAAATACAAAGTTGTTTTAAATAACGACGACTACACGCCAATGGACTTTGTAATAGAAGTCCTGATGACGTTTTTCAATATGGATAGCGATAGAGCAACTGATGTGATGCTACAAGTTCACGAAAAAGGTAAAGGGATATGCGGTGTATTTAGCGCCGATGTAGCCCATACCAAAGCGGAACAAGTTAACCGTTATGCACGGGATAACGAGCATCCACTGCTTTGTAGTTGTGAGCAGGAATAAATACCAATTAGGTGATCAATCATCTCATTGTTGTGGTATAAAATAATTATCTCAGTAAGGGGTTGCCAATGCTAAACAAAGACTTAGAACTAACGTTAAATGCCGCGTTTCGTGAAGCGCGTACACGCCGCCATGAGTTTATGACGGTAGAACACCTTTTACTTGCGCTTTTAGATAACCCTTCAGCAGGCGAAGCGTTAAACGCCTGTGGGGTGGATATTTCAGGTTTAAAAACCGAGCTATTAGAATTCATAGACGAAACCACACCGGTTATTCCCGACTTAGAAGAAGAACGCGAAACCCAACCAACACTGGGCTTTCAGCGCGTGCTTCAACGTGCAGTTTTTCATGTTCAATCATCAGGTAAAAACGAAGTGACGGGTGTAAACGTCCTTGTTGCTATCTTTTCTGAACAGGAAAGCCAAGCGGTTTATTTACTTAAGAAAAGTGATATTTCTCGCTTAGATATAGTGAATTTTATTTCTCATGGTATTTCTAAATCCGATGATGAGTTAGGTGATGACACTGACGATATTCATGAAGAAGTACAAGAGGTTCAAAACGAAGAAGCAAGTAAGTTAGATAGCTTTACCACTAACTTAAATGCGCAAGCTAAAGACGGCAACATAGACCCATTAGTTGGTCGCGACAGCGAAGTAGAGCGTACGGTGCAGGTTTTATGTCGCCGTAAAAAGAATAACCCATTGCTTGTTGGTGAAGCCGGTGTTGGTAAAACAGCCATTGCAGAGGGCCTTGCGTATCGTATTGTTAACGAGCAAGTGCCTGAAGTGATTGCCGATGCTGTTGTCTACTCACTTGATATGGGCGCATTGCTTGCTGGCACTAAATACCGCGGCGACTTTGAAAAACGCTTTAAGAGCCTGTTAAAAGAGTTACAAGCTAAACCTAACTCAATATTATTTATTGATGAAATACACACCATTATTGGTGCAGGTGCTGCATCGGGTGGTGTTATGGATGCATCTAACTTACTTAAACCGCTACTTTCGAGCGGGCAGTTACGTTGTATGGGCTCTACTACTTACAATGAGTACAAAAATATTTTTGAAAAAGACCGTGCGTTAGTACGCCGTTTCCAAAAAATTGATGTACTTGAACCGAGTGTGGCCGATACCACTAAAATTTTAAATGGTTTAAAAGAGCGTTACGAAGAACACCATGGCATTCGTTACACGCAAAAAGCACTAAAAGCAGCTGCAGAGTTAAGTGCTAAATACATTAATGAGCGTCACTTACCTGATAAAGCCATTGATGTAATAGACGAAGCCGGTGCTAACCAGCGTTTACAGCCAAGCTCTAAGCGCAAAAAAACCATTGGTGTATCAGATATTGAATCAATCATCGCCAAAATGGCCCGTATTCCGGCGCAAAGTGTGTCATCTACTGATAAAGAAACCCTCAAAAATCTTGATCGTAATCTTAAAATGTTGGTGTTTGGGCAAGATCAGTCTATCGATGCGCTTACCTCAGCTATTCGGTTATCGCGATCTGGACTTGCAAACGAAGATAAGCCAGTAGGCTCGTTCTTATTTGCTGGGCCAACGGGTGTTGGTAAAACAGAGGTGACTAAACAGCTTGCT
Organism: Pseudoalteromonas sp. S3785; assembly: GCF_005887365.1. NCBI lineage: Bacteria > Pseudomonadati > Pseudomonadota > Gammaproteobacteria > Alteromonadales > Pseudoalteromonadaceae > Pseudoalteromonas > Pseudoalteromonas sp. S3785. The sequence continues at coordinate 14,780 of NZ_PNCT01000037.1, forward strand.
AAGTGTATGGGCGTAGAGTTTATTCGCTTTGATATGTCAGAGTACGTTGAGCGCCATGCAGTGAGCCGTCTAATTGGTGCGCCTCCTGGGTATGTTGGTTTTGAACAAGGTGGTTTACTCACCGAAGCCGTTATTAAAAATCCCCATGCAGTTGTGTTATTGGATGAAATTGAAAAAGCGCATCCAGATATTTACAACATACTACTGCAAGTCATGGATCACGGTACGTTAACCGATAACAATGGTCGTAAAGCGGACTTTAGAAACGTGGTTGTGGTTATGACAACCAATGCCGGTGTGCAAGAAACAACACGCAAATCGATTGGCTTTACCGAGCAAGATCATACGCATGATGCAATGAGCGAAATTAACAAGGTATTTTCACCCGAATTTAGAAACCGCTTAGATAATATTATTTGGTTTAACCACCTTGAAAAAGAGGTTATCTTGCAAGTGGTTGATAAGTTTGTAGTTGAGCTGCAAGCACAACTAGATAAAAAGTCGGTTAACCTTGAACTGACCTCTAAAGCGCGTGAATGGTTAGCAGACAAAGGCTACGACAAAGCGATGGGGGCACGCCCAATGGCACGTGTTATTCAAGATGAGCTTAAAAAGCCGTTGGCTAATGAAATACTCTTTGGTGAGCTGGTTGATGGCGGTACTGTTAAAGTGTCAGTTAAAGATAAGAAAATTAACTTTGACTATGAAAGCAATTTAACACCCGCTTAAATAAGAGCATTCACTTATAATACCCATCCGCTAAACAGTAACTTAATTATGCGAATGGGTATACAAACTAGCCTGCGCAATACGCGTGGGCTTTTTTTGCCTTTTTATAGGCAACAAAAAACCCAGCAAAAGCTGGGTTTTTTGTTTATTAAATGTAATTGCTAGTCAGCACCATCAATTACATTTAATAAACGCTTTAAGCTAGTTATTCACTAGCCAAAAACTAAATCTCGTTTACGCACTTAGCGAGCACGGAATACGATACGACCTTTCGATAAATCGTAAGGCGTCATTTCTACCGTTACTTTATCGCCGGTTAAAATACGGATGTAGTTTTTGCGCATTTTACCTGAAATATGAGCCACAACTACGTGACCATTTTCTAGCTCAACTCGGAACATTGTATTTGGTAAAGTATCAAGGACTGTCCCTTGCATTTCGATTACGTCTTCTTTCGCCATGTTTAGCGTAACACCTCTTTAATAGTTAAACGCTGCAGATTTTGCCCAAAATACGCCAATAAGTAAAGGCGCAGCGGGCATTTTTGCAAATTAAATAGCCAACCACTGGTCATTAACGTGTTTTTGCGCGGGTAAAAACTGAGTTTTGTATTTCATTTTGGTGCATTCATCGATTTGGTAGCCCAAATACACAAATTCTTTATTTTGTTGTTTGGCAAATTCGAGCTGCTGTAAAATCATCACAGTGCCTAAACTGTAGTGCTCAAATTCGGGATCGAAAAACGTATAAATAGCTGAAACAGCATTATCCATACAATCGGTTACGGCTACTGCAACTAAAGTGTCATGGTGCCAAAGTTCAATAAACGTTATTTCTAGCCAGCTACAAAATAAAAAACTTTGAAATTGCTCTATATTAGGCGGAAACATAGTGCCATCACTGTGGCGCATTGAAATGTATTTACTATAAAGTGGGTAATATTCTTCGCGCTTAGCCTGGGTGTATTTAACTTCAAAGTGTGCTTTTACTTTATTGAGTTTTCGTTTTTGGGATTTTGACGGAACAAACTCTTGAGCTAACACGCGTACAGAATTACAGGCACTACACGACGGGCAATGAGGTCGGTAAATTTGGTTACCGCTACGCCTAAAGCCGAGCGATAAAAGCATCTCAAATTTTTGCGTGCTGTAACAGGTAGGGTCAAGTATTACCAATAATTGTTCTTGCCTGTCAGGTAAATAGCTACAAGCAAACTCTTGGCTAAGGCCTACGCGAGAAGGTATGTGCTCACTCATAAATTGCTATTAACTCCTGTGGCTGCCACATCATCGGGTTGAGGCTGTAAGAACCTGCTAATTTAAGTCTAGTCAAAAATTCTGAGCGAGTGATCACTTTTGCACCTAAAGAGGTTAAATAGGGGTTTTCTAGTTGGCAGTCAATAAAATGTGCGTTATGTCGTTTTAACCAATTTACTAACGCCCACATGGCGAGTTTTGAGCAATTAGTTTGATGATGAAACATCGACTCGCCACAAAAAATGCCATTTTGCATAATGCCATAAAGCCCACCGGCAAGTTCGCCGTTTTGCCATACCTCAACACTATGCGCAATTTTAGCGTCATGTGCAGCAATATAAGCGCTTAACATGTCGTTAGTTATCCACGTGCCTTCGGTGTCTATACGTTGCTCACAGCACGCTTCTATCACCTCAGCAAAGGCATTGTTAATGGTTACTTTTACTGGGTGCTTTTTTAAATGTTTACGCAAGCTTTTACTTATATGAAAGTCATTTAGCTCTACAATGCCGCGTTCACTTGGCGACCACCACATAATGGGCTCACCTTCGCTAAACCACGGAAAAATCCCCATTTTATAGGCGTTACTTAATCGCTTTACAGATAAATCGCCGCCTATGGCAAGCAGTCCATCGGGGGAGGTGAGTGCATATTCGGGATTTGGAAATGCTATATCGGTTTCACTGAGTTGGTATAGCTGGTTTCTCATAGAGGGCTTAACTTATTAATTATCATAAAAGTGTAACTACATTTTAGGCATAAAAAAAGGCTGAATTATCAGCCTCTTTTAAAATATTTAACGTGATTACAGATTATCTAAGAAACGTTCTGCATCTAGGGCTGCCATACAACCTGTACCTGCAGATGTAATTGCTTGACGGTAAATGTGATCAGACACGTCACCTGCGGCAAATACGCCAGGTACGCTTGTTTGAGTAGCGTTACCGTTAAGACCAGACTCAACCACTAAATAGCCGTCTTTCATCTCTAGTTGGCCTTCAAACATGTCGGTGTTTGGCTTATGGCCGATAGCAATAAACACACCGGCTAAGTCAAGCTCTTCGGTTGAATCAGATTGCGTATCTTTAATACGAACGCCAGTTACGCCCATGTCATCGCCAAGAACTTCGTCTAGCGTACGGTTGTAGTGCATTACTACGTTACCATTTTGCGCTTTTTCGTTAAGACGATCAGCAAGAATTTTTTCACTGCGGAAGCTATCACGACGGTGAATAACGTGTACTTCATCCGCAATGTTAGATAAGTAAAGCGCTTCTTCTACTGCTGTGTTACCACCTCCTACAACGGCAACTTTACGCCCTTTATAGAAAAAACCATCACACGTAGCACATGCAGATACACCACGACCTTGAAAGTTAGTTTCAGACTCTAAGCCTAAGTATTTAGCCGATGCACCAGTGGCGATAATTAATGCATCACACGTGTAAGTACCTTGGTCGCCAGTAAGCGTGAAAGGGCGCTTAGACACATCGACTTTATTAATGTGGTCAAACACAATTTCCGTTTCAAAGCGCTCAGCGTGCTCTTTCATACGATCCATTAATGCAGGGCCTGTTAAACCATGCGCATCGCCTGGCCAGTTTTCAACTTCAGTTGTGGTCGTTAATTGGCCACCTTGTTGAATACCAGTAATTAAAACCGGGTTTAAATTTGCACGCGCTGCGTAAACCGCGGCAGTGTAACCCGCAGGGCCTGAGCCTAAAATTAGTAACTTAGAGTGTTTTGCTTCAGTCATGATTTTTTCCTAAACGTTTAATACTGAACTTAATGGCTTCGATTCTAAGAAAAACAAGGCACAAGTAAACAAATTATGTGAATATTTTTTTCTGACAAAATTAAAAGCTGTGCAATATTATGTACTGACCTTGCAGTAAATGAAAAAAAAGCCTGTGTTAAGGTTAAAAAACAAACAGATGAGCAACAAAGCTTCGTTAATTCATGACCCGTTAGTATTTTTTTGATATGTTTTACCTAATTTTATTTGTCACTGATAGATTATGTGACCTTAGTGAATAGGCAACTATGTTATTTTGGCAGGAAAAACCCGCATTTGGGTTGACTTCAAAAGACGTTAACGTCTTAACCAACGCACAAGAGTACCGTACGCAATTGCTACGTTTAATTAGCAATGCAAAACAAAGAATCTACATTACGGCACTTTATTTACAAGATGACGAAGCAGGGCGTGAAATACTCGAAGCGCTGCATCGTGTGTCGTTGGCAAACCCCAACCTTGAAATAAAAGTGTTGGTTGATTTTCATCGTGCTCAACGTGGTCTTATTGGTGCAAAAAAATCAGACGGTAACGCAAGTTTATATTGTGACTATTTAGAAAAATTTAAATCGAACGTACAGGTTTACGGTGTACCGGTCAAAGCCAAAGAGTTGTTTGGTGTGCTGCACCTAAAAGGCTTTGTGGTTGATAACACGCTTTTGTATAGCGGTGCTAGCTTAAATAACGTGTACTTACAATATAATGATCGCTACAGGCTAGACCGTTATTTTTTAGTTAATCAAGCAGCGCTGTGCGACTCTGTAATTGATTTTATTGAGTCTAAGCTTATTGCTTCTCAAGCCGTACCACGTATTGATACACGCCCGCTTAAGCGCTTAATAGACTTTAAATTTGAACAAAAGCAATTAATGCGCGAGCTAAAGTCGGCCAGTTATGCAAACCCAACTACGCCCAATACCGACCCACTCAGTGTGCGTTTGTTTTTAGGTTTAGGGCGTCGTAATAATAGCCTTAACCGATTAATTAAAAATTTGTTTGATACCACAGAGCAAGAGCTTGTACTTTACACACCGTATTTTAATTTTCCGGCGCCGCTTATGCGCTCGCTTCGTAGATTATTAAAACAAGGTAAGCAGGTAACCATTGTAGTAGGTGATAAAACGGCGAACGATTTTTACCTGCCGCCAAGTGAGCCGTTTAGTAAAATTGGTGCATTACCGTATTTATACGAAACCATTTTGCATAAATTTGTAAAATCGCAAAAGCGCCATATAGATAACGGCAATTTAAACGTGTACTTATGGAAGCACGATAGTAACTCGTTTCACTTAAAAGGTATTTGCGCCGACCGACAACGCCACTTATTAAGCGGCCACAATCTTAATCCGCGGGCGTGGGGGCTTGATATTGAAAACGGTATTTTAATTGAAGACCCACAGCAAAGTATTATGCAAGCCATAGATAACGAAAAGCAGGAAATTTTAAAACACTGCCGCCGTTTAACTGGTCCAAATGATTTAGAAACAGTAGAAGATTACCCACAGCCGGTTAAAAAGCTACTTGGTCAGGCTAAACGCGTAAAAGTGGATTTTATAATTAAGCGTTTTATATAAATTAATTTATATAGTCGGAATTTAGATAAAAAAAAGCAGCTAATTAGCTGCTTTTTTATTGTTTGTAGTTAGGTAACTATTTTATTCAATAACACCTAACAACTAAACGCAAAATTACGCGTTTTCTACTGCAGTACGTGGATCAACATATTCCATGTTGAACGCTTCTGCTACTTCTTTGTAAGTTACTTGGCCTTTAATTACGTTTAAGCCTTTTAAGAAGTGCGCGTCATCAAGTAGTGCCTTTTTGTAACCTTTGTTTGCAAGGTTAATAATAAACGGCAATGTTGCATTATTAAGTGCAAACGTAGAGGTGCGTGGTACTGCACCTGGCATGTTAGCTACACAGTAGTGCACAACGTCATCAACAATGTATGTTGGATCAGCGTGTGTAGTCGCTTTAGACGTTGCAATACAACCACCTTGATCAATAGCAACATCCACAATTGCAGCGCCTGGCTTCATGGCTTTAATGTGTTCAGCTGTAACAAGCTTAGGTGCTGCTGCACCAGGAATTAGTACGCCACCAATTACTAGGTCTGCTTCTAAAACGTGTTTTTCTAATGCGTCGGCAGTTGAGTAAATCGCTTTAACTTTGTTACCAAATTGCGCGTCTAGTGCACGAAGTACATCGATGTTGCGGTCAAGTACAACAACGTCTGCGCCCAAGCCAACAGCCATTTGCGCTGCACTACGACCCACCATGCCGCCGCCAATAACAACAACTTTTGCAGCTTCAACACCTGGTACGCCGCCAAGTAGCATGCCACGGCCGTGGTTAGATTTTTCAAGCGCTTGTGCACCGGCCTGAATAGACATACGACCTGCTACTTCACTCATTGGTGCAAGAAGCGGTAAGCCGCCACGTGCATCAGTCACTGTTTCGTAAGCAATACAAATCGCTTTGCTTTTAACAAGGTCTTCAGTTTGTGGAAGATCAGGTGCAAGGTGAAGGTAAGTAAATAAAATTTGGTCTTCGCGTAGCATTGCACGCTCAACAGCTTGTGGCTCTTTTACTTTTACGATCATGTCTGCTTTTGCAAAAACATCAGCTGCAGTGGCTAAAATTTCAGCGCCAGCTTGAGTGTAATCTTCGTTAGTAAAACCAATGCCCATACCTGCATCTGTTTCAACAATCACTTGGTGGCCGTGATTTACTAATTCACGAACACTCGCAGGAACCATACCTACACGGTATTCATGGTTTTTAATTTCTTTAGGTACACCAATAATCATAAAATTTGCCTTATTAAGAACGGATTAACATTTTTCACTATTATATTCATCATAAGGCAGTGTGTCTCACCTTTTTTAAATGGCTAGCTAGTGTTATTATCTAAATAATAAAAATAAACAGAACATTAAACTAGTTGGGTGTATGCATCAGTTATTAGATAGAATTGACCGTAAAATTTTAATGGAATTACAGCACGATGGACGCCTTTCTAATGTAGAACTGGCCCGACGAGTTGGCCTGAGCGCCACGCCCTGTCTGGAACGCGTAAAAAAGTTAGAACGTGAAGGCTACATACTTGGCTACAAAGCGGTGGTTGATCCAGCAAAGCTTGGCCAAGGCTTATCTGTATATGTTGAGGTAACCATTACCAAAACATCGCCCGACGTATTTGATGAGTTTAGTGTGGCGGTTAAACAGCACGAAGAGATAATAGAGTGTCACTTGGTATCGGGTAATTTTGATTTTTTATTAAAAACACGCGTAAACGATATGTCAGAATACCGCGGAGTACTAGGCGACATTCTTTTAAAGCTGCCAAACGTGAGTGAAAGCCGCACCTATGTAGTAATGGAAGAAGTAAAAGGTGAAGACGGCGTAATTATTCGCCCTTACATAGCGTAAATTTAACCGCAAAAGATAAACACACTTTAATTTATAAAAACTTGTTCATAATCAGGCCATACACATTAAGATAAAGTGCATCAAATTGCATTTCCTGCTAAGGTATTTGATTGCAAGCAAGTGCCAATAGAACAATAAAGAGGGATAGGAAGTTATGCGCCTAAATGGTGTGCAAAGACTATTAGAAACAGGGCTGATCATCAGCACCTTTGCGGCAATATTTATTTTATGTGCTTTAATCAGCTTTGATCCTGCAGACCCCGCGTGGTCGCAAACGGGTGAATTTAGAAACGTAAAAAATATTACAGGCACTGCTGGTGCTTGGGTGGCCGATATACTATTACTTTCATTTGGCTGGCTTGCTTATTTAGTGCCGGCCGCTATTCAGCTGTTTGGCTATTTACTGTTTAAGCAACCTCATCGTATTTTACAGCTCGATTACACCACACTTGCCTTGCGTGTTATTGGCTTTGCATTATTTATTACCTCGGCAACGGCAATTAGCAGCATTAACTTTGATGATATTTATAACTTTTCATCCGGTGGGGTAGTGGGTGATGTGATTGCATCGGCCATGATGCCAGCATTTAACTTTACCGGTACCTCTATTTTATTATTGTGCTTCTTTTTTGCTGGGCTTACCTTATTAACCGGTGTGTCATGGGTTGAATTTGTAGACTACCTTGGTGATTTAGTGGTTAGAGGCTACCGCTATGCTTTTAATTACGCCCAAGGTTGGATGCAACGAGAGCGCATTGCGGCAAGCCCTGTACAGGCCGATGCCCAATTTAATGATGACGCTGATAATTATGAGCAAAGCGATACCACACACGAGCAATCATCAGAATTTGAACAAGAACCTGCTAAAAGTAAAAAACCAGCTAAACAAAAAGCCATTACTAAAGAGCAGCCTACCTTTAGCGAGCCGCAAATTAGTGATGACTACAGCCCATTTGATGAGCTAGACGATATACTCGACCAAGAAATTGGCTTTAGCGCCATAGACGATGAGCCTATGGATACAGCAGCTGCGTTAAATGCACTGGATCAAAGCCAAGTTGTTGAGCCTGAAAAACCAGTTACCACGGTGGTATCGCCAGCAAGGCCAATGCCTAAGCCAAAACCTGCGTATCAGCCACCGCCAACAGCCAAAGAAAAATTTGAAGAGTTACTTGATAAAGAGCCACCGCCAGGGCCATTACCGTCGCTTGATTTACTCGACAGACCCGACAAAGCAAAAAACCCGATATCACAAGAAGAGCTTGAAAGTGTATCGCGCCTGGTTGAAACAAAATTACTCGATTTTAACGTACAAGCCACTGTAGTAGGGGTTTACCCAGGGCCTGTAGTAACGCGTTTTGAGCTTGATTTAGCACCGGGTATTAAGGTGTCTAAAATTACGGGCTTATCAAAAGACTTAGCCCGTTCGTTATCGGCAATTAGTGTACGTGTTGTAGAGGTTATACCTGGTAAAACGTACATAGGGATAGAGCTGCCCAATAAATACCGCGAAATCGTACGTTTATCTGAGGTCATTAACGCCCCTAAATTTGAGCAAAATCCATCGCCTCTAACCATGGTATTAGGTAAAGATATTGCAGGGCAACCTGTGTGTGCCGATTTAGGTAAAATGCCCCATTTACTGGTAGCGGGTACCACAGGTTCAGGTAAGTCAGTGGGCGTTAATGTAATGATATTAAGCTTACTGTACAAATCGGGCCCTGATGATGTTCGGATGATCATGATTGACCCGAAAATGCTTGAGCTTTCGGTTTATGAAGGTATTCCGCACCTATTGTGTGAAGTTGTTACCGATATGAAAGAAGCGGCCAACGCGCTGCGTTGGTGTGTAGGCGAAATGGAGCGCCGTTATAAGTTAATGTCGGCGCTGGGCGTGCGTAACTTAAAAGGTTACAACCAAAAAGTGATGGAAGCCAAAGAGGCGGGTTACCCAATCCTTGACCCATTATTCAAAGACACCGACGGCATGAAAGAAGGCCCTGACGAGCTAGACAAACTACCGAGTATAGTGGTGGTTATTGACGAATTTGCCGACATGATGATGATTGTAGGTAAAAAAGTTGAAGAGCTAATTGCCCGTATTGCGCAAAAAGCACGTGCCGCAGGTATACACTTAGTACTGGCAACACAGCGCCCATCGGTAGATGTAATTACCGGCTTAATTAAAGCCAATATACCTACGAGAATGGCATTTCAGGTGTCGAGTAAAATAGACTCGCGTACCATACTCGACCAGCAAGGCGCCGAAAACCTATTAGGTATGGGTGACATGCTTTATTTACCGCCAGGCACAAGCGTACCAGAGCGTGTGCATGGCGCATTTGTTGACGACCATGAAGTACATGCGGTAGTTAACGATTGGAAAGCACGTGGTAAACCTAATTACATTGATGAAATTTTAAATGGTGATGCAACAGAAGATGTTTTATTACCAGGTGAAACCAATGAAAACGCAGATGACGAATCAGATCCACTTTACGACGAAGCCGTTGCGTTTGTAATCGAAACTGGCAAAGTATCGGTATCGTCAGTACAACGTAAATTACGTGTTGGCTATAACCGCGCAGCACGACTAGTAGAACAAATGGAAACATCGGGTATCGTGAGTTCGCCTGGCCACAACGGCGCTCGCGATGTATTAGTACCTAATGGAGCAAATTAATGAAAAAATTAAACAGTTTATTATTAGTGCTTGGCAGTTTAATTACCACGCCTAGCTTTGCTGACGACAGCCAAGCACTGCAAGACAAACTCGCCACCCTTAAAAGTTTTAAAGCGCAGTTTTCTCAAAACGTAACCGACTCGCAAGGCCAATCGGTTATGCAAGGCGAGGGCACAATTGCCCTTAAACAGCCAATGATGATCCGCTGGCAGCAAACAAACCCAGACGATACCTTATTTGTATCAAATGGCGACAAAACCTATTACTTCGACAGCTTTGCTGAGCAAGTAACTATTATGGATACCCACAGCCTTATAGACTCAACACCGTTTGTATTGCTTACCTCAAAAGACCCTGCACAATGGGAAAAATACAGTGTTCAAGCCACAGACTCTGGCTTTAGTGTAACGCCAAATAAAGGCGTAGAAAGCCAAGTAGAGCAACTTGATATTACCTTTGCAGGTAACGAGCAAGGCCTTGCTAAGTTAGTTGTGACGGATAATTCTGGTCAGCTTTCATCGTTTAGTTTTAACAATGCACAAGTAAATACCGCGCTTGATACAAGCACCTTTGAATTTACCCCACCAGAGGGTGTAGAAATAGACGATCAGAGTAACGGTGAATAATTTAGGCTTTAACTTTGGGCCCGATGTACGCCCACTTGCGGCGCGTATGCGCCCAACAACGCTTGACGAATACATAGGTCAGCAGCATTTACTAAGTAGCGACAAACCCTTGCACCAAGCCATTGTTGCAGGGCGTTGCCACAGCTTAATTTTGTGGGGGCCGCCTGGGGTAGGTAAAACCACCCTTGCGCAAATTATTGCAAACCACGCCGATGCCGAACTTATACAAATGTCGGCTGTGACCGCAGGCGTAAAAGATATTCGCGACAGCGTAACGCAAGCGCAAGATAACCTACAAAGCCGCGGGCAGCGCACCTTAATGTTTGTGGATGAAGTACACCGTTTTAATAAATCGCAGCAAGATGCATTTTTACCACATATAGAAGACGGCACTTTTATATTTGTAGGCGCGACAACCGAAAACCCCTCATTTGCACTTAATAATGCGATTTTATCACGCGCACGCGTGTATGTTTTAAAGTCGCTAGCCGATACCGACTTATACACTGTGATAGAGCGCGCACTTAAGCAAGATGAGCAACTAAACCAAAAAAACATTGTTATTGCCGATAACGCCAAACAGGCGCTTTGCCAAGCAAGCGGCGGCGATGCCCGCAAAGTATTAAACTTGCTTGAGCAAGCGGTTGATTTAACGAGTGAGCAAAACGGCACATACAACGTAGACGAGCACGTATTAAGCCAAGTACTGCCAACCCATTTAGCTAAATACGATAAAGGCGGCGATGAATTTTACGATTTAATCTCGGCTTTTCATAAATCAGTACGAGGCAGCTCACCCGATGGCGCGCTGTATTGGTATTGCCGTATTTTAGCCGGTGGCGGCGACCCACTTTATGTAGCAAGGCGTTTACTTGCCATTGCCACAGAAGACATAGGTAACGCCGACCCACGGGCAATGGAAGTGGCGTTAAACGCATGGGATATATTTCAGCGTGTAGGCCCAAGCGAGGGCGAACGCGCCATTGCACAAGCCACTTTATACTTAGCCAGCGCACCCAAAAGTAATGCGGTTTATATGGCATTTAACCAAGCAAAAGCTGATGCCAAAAACGAGCCAAGCTACCCAGTGCCAGAGCATTTACGAAACGCGCCTACAAACCTAATGAAAGATTTAGGTTATGGTGCAGAGTATCGCTACGCGCATAACGAAGAGGGCGCCTTTGCCGCCGGTGAAAAATATTTACCGCCAGAAATTCAAGACAAACACTATTATTTACCGAGCGATCGCGGCCTTGAGCAAAAAATTAAGCAAAAGCTTGATTACTTAAAAGAACGCGACGCGCAAAGCCCACTTAAACGATACGAAAATGATTAAACTTTATATGATGATCGCCCTTGGCGGCGCCTCAGGAGCCTGTTTACGTTTTTTTATTAGCGAAACCATGCTAAAACTCCTTGGTAGGGGATTCCCTTTTGGCACGTTGACGGTTAATATTCTGGGTTCATTGTTAATGGGCATTTTGTACGGTTTGATAGAGAAAGAAATTATCGCCACAAGCCCCGCTAAAACCCTTATTGGTATTGGCTTTTTAGGTGCGTTAACCACCTTTTCAACATTCTCAATGGACTCGTTGTTGTTATTACAACAAGGTCACTTTATTAAAATGGCCCTCAATATCATCTTAAATGTGATGATCTGTATTTTTATGGCTTGGCTGGGCCTTCAGCTGGTAATGCAAAAAGGTTAAAAAACTAACATGTTAGATTCTAAATATTTACGACAAGACGTTGAGCAAACTGCAGCACGCTTAGCGGCTCGTGGCTACGAGCTTGATGTTGCAAAAGTGACAGAACTTGAAGAACAACGCAAAACATTACAAGTAAAAACGCAAGAGCTTCAAAGTCAACGTAACACTTTATCGAAGAAAATTGGCCAAGCTAAAGCGAAAGGCGAAGATGCTCAACCATTGTTTGATGAAGTAGGTAAGATAGGCGATGAATTGGATGCTACTAAAAAAGCACAAGATGAAGTACTCAACGCCATTAACGACATTGCATTAGCAATTCCAAACTTGCCAGACGAATCAGTACCAGAAGGCGCTGATGAAGACGACAACGTTGAAATACTTACCTGGGGCACGCCTAAAAAGTACGACTTTGAAGTAAAAGATCACGTAGACGTAGGCCAAGACCTAAACGGCCTAGACTTTGAAATGGGTGTTAAAATTAGTGGCGCACGCTTTACAGTAATGCGCGGCCAAGTAGCGCGTATGCACCGTGCACTTACGCAATACATGCTAGATACCCACACAGATAAAAACGGCTATACAGAAATGTATGTGCCGTACTTAGTAAATAGCGCAAGCCTTTACGGCACAAGCCAATTACCTAAGTTTGCAGGCGATTTATTCCATACATTAGGCCTAGTAAACGACGACGGTGAACAACAAGCTGGCTTTAGCTTAATCCCAACAGCAGAAGTACCGCTGACTAATAGCGCACGCGACGAAATTTACGAAGAAAGCGATTTACCAATTCGCTTAACTGCGCACACGCCATGTTTTAGAAGTGAAGCAGGCAGTTATGGGCGCGATACACGCGGCTTAATTCGCCAGCACCAGTTTGATAAAGTTGAACTAGTTCAACTAGTAAAACCAGAAGATTCAATGCAAGCGCTTGAAGAGCTAACAGGGCACGCAGAGCAAATTTTACAAGCACTAGAACTACCATACCGTAAAGTAATTTTATGTATGGGCGACATGGGCTTTGGCGCAGCTAAAACATACGACTTAGAAGTATGGTTACCGGCGCAAGATACCTACCGCGAAATTTCGTCTTGTTCAAATATGGTCGATTTCCAAGCGCGCCGTATGCAAGCACGTTTTCGCCGTGAAGGTGTTAAGAAACCAGAGCTTTTACATACTCTAAACGGTTCAGGTTTAGCGGTTGGTCGTACGTTAGTCGCTATATTAGAGAACTATCAACAAGCCGATGGCTCAGTAGTTGTACCAGAGGTTTTACGCCCATACATGGGTGGACTTGAAGTGATTGGGAAAGCTTAAAATACAAGCTGTCAGTTTTTAGCTATCAGCTTTAAGTAGAAAAGCCGCTGTTTGTAATGAACAGCGGCTTTTTTGTGGGTGAAAAGTTAAAGGTAAAAGGCTCAAGGCGAAAGAAAAAAGTCTAAGTTTTGTTATTTATTAGTGTATTACTCTTTTGTCCGATATTACTGATCTCTACCATTTTGGTGTTTTTCTACATCAAGTAAATTTAGATGATAGCTAACTAATTGTTTACATGTGCTTATTTGCTGGTTAAATTAGATGCTTGGTAATATTTGGACATTTGTCGGTTTATAAAGCGACAAATGTCGGATACAAAGTTGTTATGTGTCAAAGTAAATTGAGCAAGGAAAGTTGAATGAGCAACAAAAAAGCTTCATTTCCAATTGAATCTACGGAGCTTGAAGGCATAGGAACAGTATCAAGCGGTAAATTGGTATCTCACGCAATCTTTGGCAATGGAGAAATCAAAGAAATAGCTAAATGGGAAACTGGCGAAATAACCGTTAATGTAGTCTTCGATAAATGTGGTTCAAAATGGCTAGTTCCTGAATTTGCAAAACTCAAAGAACAGCAACCAACACAAACATCTAAACACAAAGTTAGTATTTTTAAGAGGTTGTTTGGGCGCAATGACACATAACAAAAAAATCAAGTCACTCACTTCGTTCGCTGGGACGCATACATGCGGGGCGGCTTCGCCATTATGCCCCACATGCCTGCGCCCCTTATTTAAAAGTTAACTGTACAAGGAAAGTTTTGTGAATTCTGATAGTAAAAATGAACGTACTTTATTACCTTTTGTTGTTTTAATTGGGGTTGTTGTTGCACCACTCATTTTTATTGCTGGTTTGATTTTCGGTACAGAGTTAAATACTGCAATAGTTTTAACTTCAGATTCATTGTCTTCTTGGGTAGGCGCAATTGCTACGGTGTCTATTGCAGTTCTGACCTTTATTCTAGCGAAAGAAACTTGGCACTTAAGAATTTCACAGATAGCTCAGCTTAACGAGATAAGAAAAGAATCAATGCGGCCAAATGTTGTTGTAAGTCTTCAGCCGTCAATGGTTAGCATTACTTTTTGGGATGTTATCATTCAAAACTTGGGAAAAGGAATTGCCCAAAATGTAAAGTTTAGCTTTAAGAATACAGACGGAAGCAACGCAACAGAAGAAAATAATCACTTAGTCAAAGTATTCAACAAGCTTTCCTTATTCGAGAATGGATGCTCTTCGTTAGGGTTAGGGCAAACGATTAAAAGTTTTCTACTTGGTTTTGGAGATCTTGAAAGAGACGTTGGCGAAGATAACGTATTCAATCAAAAAATCAGATTAGAAATCTATTTCGAAGATGCTGAAGGTGCACCTTATAAAAACTCTTTAGATATAGATTTTGCGGATATTAAAGGTATATCTACACTCGGTGGAGCTACAGATCCTATATATTCAGTTTTCAAAGAAATTGAAAAGTTAAGGAAGATATTTGAGCCAGTTTTCAAGTCAGGAAACAAACGACTTAAAGTAGATACCTATAACACCGACGATAGAGTCATTGAACGCGAACAGCAAATCGAAAGAGAAAAAGAGTATTTAGCTCAAATAGAAAAGCGTAATAGTACAGTTAACAAGCCAATTAAGCAGGACTAAAAACAGTTTGCTGTTTTCGTTCCTCAACATTTTAGCAAACAATTTTTAGCCCCTTATTGGGGCGTTAGCATTCAAATCGAGTATGGAGTAAAAATGAAATATTTAGCCCTAATTACAGGATGTTTATTATTAACTGGATGTGCAACAGGCTATCAAGCACATACTTGGTCTGGTGGTTACAAAGATAAAGAACTAGGCGAAAACAATTACATGGTTGAGTACTATGGGAATGGCACAACTTCAACCGAAATGCTTAAAACGTTTTGGAGTAAACGTGCTTCAGAATTGTGTCCTAATGGTTATGATGTTGTAAGTGAAGATAAAGGAAAAACGGATGGCGGTATTTTCCTTGGTGGTATCACTTCGATAGATCATCCTTGGTTAAAAGCCGAAATTCAGTGCAAATAAATGCTAACAAGAACTTCTAACGGAAAAAATACAGTTGGCTGTTTTCACTCCGTTCAACATTTTAGCCAACTATATTTTTCCGCTTAAGTAGGCGTTATGATTCCGCCACTAAACAAGATGTAATTGTTGTCTAAATCTGTACTTCAATGATGGATTGGTGGCAAATTAAAAGAATGGGTTTTCGCCAGATTGAGCTAGCTCATCAAAAATAGGCATTTCACATTTAGCGTATTTACGGTTAACTAGTGCAGTTGCCATTTTCTTGTTTGGGTTTGTTTGTATGGCTCAAGTTTGAATTCTGTGTTTTTAGTGGCGCGGAGTTGTTAGTTTTAATTTGTGGTTGTGGTGAGTGTTGGTGTTAATTCACGTTTATCATAACAAATTGCTTAAAAGGACGTATCACGCTTGGCTACGCTCCTTCGTCGCATATTTTAGCCAAGCTTTCTACGCCTGTTAGCAAGGCGTTAGCTGTACATATGAAAACTGATAAAACTTCTCAATTATTGTGGTTCATTTTCTTGATTCTAGGTATCTGGTTTTCAATCGAAACAGTGAATAGAACTTTCTATGGCTTTGAGCTTGTTTTTTGTACTGCTGTGATTGGTTTGGCTGTAGGGCTGATCATCCATAAAAAGCGTAATACGTCTGAATTATGGGATAGTTTTGTTGATAGAAGAAGCTTTTTTAGAAGCCAAAGAAGAACAACATATATGCTCTTTTGTCTTGCTATTGTCGGTTTCTCAAGCTCATATATATTAGTTGGCGAGACAGTGAGTATAAATGTTGAAATAACTGACAAAAGAGTCAGCAAAGGAAAATCGACTAGTTATATCTTCGCTATCGCTCCTGAGGATCTTGGACCATTAGATTTAAAAGTTGGCGAAGATTTTTGGAACTCTCAATATGCAGGAAACATACTCACGATTGAAGTTCAAGAAAATATTCTTGGTTTTTATGTGGTTACGGATTACAGTATAGCTAACAAAGCAAATTAAAAAGTGCGGACAAAAAACAGTTGGCTTTGTTCGTTCCTCACAAATTTTAGCCAACTATTTTTAGCCGTTTATTTGCGGCGTTATATTTACCTCTAGCTGTGAGTATCATTTGTAAAACTGTTCTCGTTTCTAAAATAAAAGGATTTAAATATGGATATAGATTTAAAATTATTAAAGTGTTTTATTCATGACCCAATGGACATAAATAAGCTTTCAGCGTTCGGTTATGATAATCAAGATTCGCAATTTATTAAAAATTTCAAACAATTATGCGACCTAGATTATATAACATCTGATTCTGTTGACTGTGGTTTGAAATTTAGTTCAGATGGTCAAGCATTCTGGTCTTGTGTTGATTTGCACATAACTGAAAAAGGCACTCAAATTTTAAATCCTAGCCAAGATGATGAAATATCTAAATTACAATGGTGTAAAGAACATATATTCCAAATATTGATGTTCATGCTGGGTTTGCCTGCTGCTATTTATTTTTTAATTTTATTACTTGATAAATTAGATTGAAACTAACGCAATAATTCTAGTAATGGTTTATGTAAATATAACACATATGAGCTTTAACTCTATCAATAGGCATTAGTGTTCTTTTTGACCGTTTTTATAAATTGACGGTCAATTCTAAATCAATAAACAAATTCGTTTACTTCGTCTGTCGATACGGCTGTTAAGCAAGTAGCTTACGGCAAACACATTTAGGGTGCGTTACGCAGTAATCTCTTATTGCGATCTCATCGCAGCCAGGTTTTTCCCATATCCTTTTGGGGTTGCTGGGGCACTAGACATTCATCGGTTAACCTCATCATGGCACTATTCAAGGCGGCTGGTTTCATCATTATGATCCAGTTAGATTAAGGTGCGTAACGCAGTTATCAAGTCAGGTGTAAGCGACTTTGTTTATTGTATTGATGCACGCGTACTGAGCGTCTAATCAAGACAAGTGGCTTAGGTCTGTAGGCATATAATCAGGTTAAACCTTGCTGGTTATTAACTCGCCCAATTGATTGGTGCTCAGCCTTATATCCAGTTAGATGTTCAGCTCACTCAGTACCGTGACTAAATCTTTAAGAATTTTGCATCATCGAATACCGTCTCTTTTTTAAGCATATAATAAACACAGCGACCAAGCTTATGCGCAAGCGCTGACAGTGCTTTGGCTTTGCTCATTCGTTTTTGTAGTTTTTCGAGGTATTTGTTGGCGTTGTGATTGTGACGCAGCAGCAATACAGCGGCTTCGGAGAACGCCCATTTTAGATGTGCATTGCCAATTTTGTTGCCTTGGGAGCCATAGGTTTTACCGGCAGACTCTGCTTTACATTTGACTAACCGACTATATGAAGCGAACTTTTGTACGCTTGAAAAGCGATTGATGTCACCAATTTCATAAATAATGGTAAGTGCTGCGGCCTATACCATTAATTGTTTGCAAGATATTAAGGTGGACAGGGTTGTGTTGCTTGGCCATTTGTTCAATATAATGCTCTAAAGGCTTAAGCTCATTGGAATAAAGGGGGGGTCAAATCTTGACTTCAGACATCAAATTGCAAATAGCTAAAGCGTCCTAATATAACCTCTCTAAAAGCGAAGCGCCTCTAACCCTCTTTGTGAATTAATTAGCTTTAAACAATATAAGTTCAGCATCTTTCCCATCGGTTAATATTGCTACATTACCTTGCGTGGTTACATAAACATCTCTTAATCTTCCTGCTGCTTGTGGAAATACGTGAGACTGGGTGAATTCACCATTTGCCAAATTAACGCTGTAGAGCTTTTTATCAACAAGCGTGGTGATGAGTACATGTTGTGCAAGTGAAGGGAATGCGGCCTGTTTAGTGCCGTAATACGCCATGCCTGACGGGGCGATTGATGAAAAGGGGGGGTCAAATCTTGACTTCAGACATCAAATTGCAAATAGCTAAAGCGTCCTAATATAACCTCTCTAAAAGCGAAGCGCCTCTAACCCTCTTTGTGAATTAATTAGCTTTAAACAATATAAGTTCAGCATCTTTCCCATCGGTTAATATTGCTACATTACCTTGCGTGGTTACATAAACATCTCTTAATCTTCCTGCTGCTTGTGGGAATACGTGTGATTGTGTGAATTTGCCATTAGCCAGATTAACGCTGTAGAGCTTTTTATCAACGAGGGTGGTAATGAGCACATGCTTTTGAAGTGAAGGGAATGCGGCGTGTTTAGAGCCGTAATACGCCATACCCGATGGGGCGATTGATGGCGTCCAATCTACGCTTGGTTTTTGCATGCCGGGGTAATCTCTAAAAGGAGATAT
>NZ_PNCT01000038.1:0-68217 GCF_005887365.1 Pseudoalteromonas sp. S3785
ACCTTATGCAAACATGCAGTCGTAAATGAGAATTTTTTAACGCAGATAGCGACACGTTTAGCCCCTGAAAATGATTAAGTATTATTGCTGATTGGTATTAGTCAAATAAGGCAACTGTTTGGCGGGTAAGGGCGATAAGTTCGCCTGATTGCGACCAAATACAGCCATCTTCTAATCCGTAGCCACCTTTTGCATGATGTGTGATTGCTTCAAAGCCTAACCACTCTCCAGGTGTAAGTGTTGGCTCTTGCACAAATTCTAAATACCACGACATGCTACTTGCTGGCGCAGGTTGCTTAAACATTTGCAGTAATGTGGGTGGCCAAGCGTCTGTTAGTGCAATGATATGCGCTTCTGTAATGGTTTCGGGAGTGTGTTTAAAACGCATCCAACCACCTAAATGCGAAGTCTGTGCAGCACTAAATGGCATAGCGCCTTGTTGCGGACATAAATCAATATGCTGGAAAAACTCAGGCATTTGCCCTTGAATAAATGGCAATGTATGACGTGCATCTACAGGCTTTAATCCCATTTCTTTACTAACCGGTACATTAACACTCGATTGCCTATCAATAGCAAAGCACGCTTGGACAATAACGCACACTTGCTCACTTTGAATCACTTTAGCTAATACCTGAGTACTGCTTTTACCTTGGCGTAAAATTTCAACTGACATTGAAAAAGGCGTGTCAGCAAGCAATGGCCCCACAAAATTAGTGCTCAAAGAAAGTAATCGTCTACTTGGGTCAATGTGTTTTCTGATTGCTTGATAAAGTAGTGCTGCAGAAAGGCCACCAAAGGCGGTTCTACCTTGGCACCAATTAGCCGGAAATTCCATTGTGTTGCTGTGAGCGGTGAGCGCGGCCGAAGACATGCTAGAAATAGCAGAGGCTTGTTTTAATAAGTCATCAAAATGCATCGTTAATATCCTTGAAATTATCATTATTAAACATATATAACACATATCAACTGGTCAGACTAGTTGAGTTGAAGGGGTGTATTTGGCGCAAAAAACATCAAACCCTACTTTTATTAAGGTTTTTTGTTAAATAAATTACAAAAAATGAATTTTTTTTCATTTTTACAGTTGAATTCACTTTGTAGCATCCCTATTTACTAGTCATCGAACGTATTAACGAATTTGAAGTTGGAGAAGATTCATGGGTAAAATTATTGGAATCGATTTAGGTACTACAAACTCTTGTGTTGCAGTACTTGATGGTGATAAAGCACGTGTTATTGAAAATGCGGAAGGCGATCGTACAACCCCGTCTATTATTGCTTATACGCAAGACGGCGAAACACTAGTAGGTCAGCCTGCTAAGCGTCAAGCGGTTACTAACCCAACTAACACGTTATTTGCAATTAAGCGTTTAATCGGTCGTCGTTTTGAAGACGAGGAAGTACAACGCGATATCGGTATTATGCCGTTTGAAATCATTAAAGCTGATAACGGCGATGCATGGGTAGAAGCAGGCGGTGAAAAACGCGCTGCACCACAAATTTCTGCAGAAGTACTTAAAAAAATGAAGAAAACGGCAGAAGACTTCTTAGGTGAAGAAGTAACTGAAGCTGTAATCACAGTACCTGCATACTTTAACGATTCACAACGTCAAGCAACAAAAGATGCTGGTCGTATTGCGGGTCTTGAAGTTAAACGTATCATCAATGAGCCAACAGCTGCTGCTCTTGCTTACGGCATGGACAAAAACAAAGGTGAAAACGTTGTTGCAGTATACGACTTAGGTGGTGGTACTTTCGATTTATCAATCATTGAAATTGATGAAGTTGAAGGCGAGCACACATTTGAAGTACTTGCTACAAACGGTGACACTCACTTAGGTGGTGAAGATTTCGATAACCGCGTAATCAACTACTTAGTAGCTGAGTTCAAGAAAGACCAAGGTATCGATTTACAAAACGATCCGCTTGCTATGCAACGTGTTAAAGAAGCGGCTGAAAAAGCGAAAATCGAACTATCATCTGCACAATCTACAGAAGTTAACCTTCCGTACGTGACTGCCGATGCATCAGGTCCTAAGCACATGAACGTTAAACTAACGCGTGCTAAACTTGAGTCATTAGTTGAAGACTTAGTAACTAAGTCAATTGAGCCACTAAAACGTGCACTAGCGGATGCTGATTTATCTGTAAATGATATTAACGATATCATTTTAGTAGGTGGTCAAACACGTATGCCACTAGTACAAAAAACAGTTGCTGAGTTCTTTGGTAAAGAGCCACGTAAAGATGTTAACCCTGATGAAGCTGTAGCAGTAGGCGCGGCAATTCAAGGTGGTGTATTAGCAGGCGACGTTAAAGACGTACTATTACTAGACGTGTCTCCATTATCGCTAGGTATTGAGACAATGGGCTCAGTAATGACACCGCTAATTGAGAAAAATACAACGATTCCTACTAAGAAATCGCAAACGTTCTCTACAGCAGAAGATAACCAGTCTGCCGTTACGATTCATGTACTACAAGGTGAGCGTAAACGTGCTAGCGACAACAAATCTTTAGGTCAATTTAACCTAGAAGGTATTCGTCCAGCACAACGTGGTACGCCACAAATCGAAGTAACTTTTGATGTAGATGCGGATGGTATCTTACATGTATCAGCGAAAGATAAAGATACAGGTAAAGAGCAAAAAATCACGATTCAAGCGTCTTCAGGCTTAAGCGATGAAGAAGTAGAAAAAATGGTTCGTGATGCAGAAGCGAATGCTGAAGAAGACAAAAAGTTTGAAGAGCTAGTAGCAACTCGTAACCAAGCTGATGCAATGGTACACGGCACTCGCAAGCAAATTGAAGAAGCGGGTGATGCTCTACCAAGCGAAGACAAAGAGGCAATCGAAGCCGCAGTTGTTGACCTTGAAGCAGCTATTAAGAGCGATGACAAAGCTGAAATTGAAGCTAAAACGCAAGCACTTGCTGAAAAGTCTCAAAAGCTAATGGAAATTGCTCAGGCTAAAGCGCAACAAGGTGGCGCAGATGCAGGCGAGCAACCACAACAGTCTGCTAAGCAAGACGATGATGTAGTTGATGCTGAGTTTGAAGAAGTAAAAGACGACAAGTAATTGTCGGCTAAGCTTCTAACTAGCCTAAACAACATGATTTGCTCACGTTTTTAGGGTAGGATGAACTTTTGAGGCGCGCAGGCTACAGCTTGTCGCGCCTTTTGTATGTATTCAAGGTTTAAAATTTTCATGATAAATCGATGTGATTTATCGGTTTATCCCGCAGCTTAGCTGCAAATAGAAAAGAGTAGTGTGATAGATATGTCAAAACGCGATTATTACGAAGTTCTCGGCGTAAGCAAAGATGCAAGCGAGAGAGACATAAAAAAAGCGTATAAACGCTTAGCGATGAAATATCACCCAGATCGTACCGCCGGTGATAAAGATCTCGAATCAAAATTTAAAGAAGTAAAAGAAGCATACGAGATATTAACCGACGATCAAAAACGTCAAATGTATGACCAATACGGCCATGCTGCCTTTGAACAAGGCGGTGGCGGCGGTCACGGTGGCTTTGGCGGTGGTGGTCAAGGCGATTTTGGTGATATTTTTGGTGATGTGTTCGGTGACATTTTTGGTGGCGGTGGTGGCCGTCGTCAATCGCGCCAGCAACGTGGATCGGACTTACGTTACAACATGGACCTAAGCTTAGAAGAAGCGGTTCGTGGTAAAGAAGTAGAAATAAAAGTACCGACATGGGTTAGCTGTAAACCCTGTGATGGCAGTGGTGCTAAAGCAGGCTCTAAGCCTAAAACGTGTACTACGTGTCATGGCGCTGGGCAAGTACAAATGCGCCAAGGCTTTTTTGCTGTGCAACAAACGTGTCCAACATGTCAGGGGCAAGGTCAAATTATTTCAGACCCTTGTAACAAGTGCCATGGACAAGGGCGTGTTGAAAAAACGAAAACGTTGTCAGTCAAAATTCCAGCAGGCGTAGACACGGGCGATCGCATTCGCTTAAGTGGTGAAGGCGAAGCGGGCATGCACGGAGCGCCAGCAGGCGATTTATACGTACAAGTATCGGTTCGCGAACACCCAATATTTGTTCGTGAAGCAAATAACTTATACTGCGAAGTGCCTATTAGCTTTACTACAGCCGGTTTGGGTGGCGAAATTGAAGTACCTACACTTGATGGCCGTGCAAAACTTAAAATACCGTCTGAAACACAAACGGGCAAAATGTTCCGTATGCGTGGCAAAGGTGTTAAATCTGTACGTAGTGGTGCTCAAGGTGACTTAATTTGTAAAGTCGTGATTGAAACGCCAGTTAATTTAAACGAGCGTCAACGCGAGTTACTTAAAGAGTTAGACGAGAGCATGGGCAAAGATAGCTCAAAAAACCGTCCTAAAGAGCAAGGCTTTTTTGACGGTGTTAAAAAGTTTTTTGACGATTTAACTAAGTAATTAGTTATCGTAAAAACTAAAAAACGGTGCTTGATGCACCGTTTTTTTTGGCTCAAATTCATGTAATTTATACCTATCACTGGGCACTACCTAACACTCTTATAAAGTGCGTATACTCAATCGATTAATTCACTGAGCATATTTTGTTGTCTTAGGTAATTAACCTGCGCGTCTTTACCCTTTGCACCTATATCCTCGTCAATAAGCGGCTATTAACGTATCTGCTATTAAGTAACCCTTCAAAATGATTAACCCTTATTGTAGATTAATAATGCGCTTAAATAACAGGGCTTACTTGAATGACCCCAGCAATAGAATTACTGAAAAAACAAAATGTGCCTCACGATGTACTTAGTTATCAGCACGATGCTAATACAACGCGTTATGGCCAAGAAGCCGTAGAAAAGTTAAACCTTAACAGTGAGCAGGTATTTAAAACCCTTGTGCTTGAAACCAGTGAAGGGAAGTTAATTGTTGCCGTTACACCGGTATCCCAGCAAGTAAATTTAAAGCAATTAGCCAAATTGAGTCATGCTAAAAAGGTCGCAATGGCAAGCGCGCCAAAGGTACAAGCCGCCACGGGATACATTTTAGGAGGGGTTAGTCCGCTTGGGCAAAAAAAGCGCCTACCCACGTTTATTCACTCAAGCGCTATGGCTTTTAATACAGTGTATGTAAGTGCAGGTAAGCGAGGGCTTGAGGTAGCGCTTTCGCCAGCTGATTTAAAGGAACAAACACGTGCTATTTATGGTGATTTTTAAAAATATCCACGCAAACCAATATGGCCTAAGCCGCAAATTTTAAAGGCGATAATTTGCTGCTTAGGGTATTTTTAACTACAGTCAGAATACCCTTGTACACTATGTATTATGGCAGTATGTATGAATTTTACTGATGTTAATTTTTTTGCCGTGCTTGTGGCGGCACTTTCCTCTTTTATGCTTGGCGGTATTTGGTATTCAAACGCTTTTTTTAAAAATGCCTGGTTAGAGTGCACAGGTCTTACTGAGCTTGATTTACAAACAGCAAAACCGGCGTTAATTTTTGGCGGCAGTATGGTACTTGCACTTGTGTCGGCTGTAGTACTTTCATTATTTTTGGGTAAAGAAGCCGGTATGGGAGAGGGCGCATTTACAGGCTTTGCCATCGGTTTGTTTTGGGTAGGTAGCTCGCTTGGACTTAGTTATATTTATGAACAGCGGCCAATCAAGCTATTTATAATTAATGCAGGGTATTACACATTACAGTTTACATTAATGGGTTTCATTATAGGTGTATGGCCTTAAGCGCGCTTAATTCTGGCCCCCTTTGAGAGCTCAATAAAGTAAAGATAATTATGAAAATATTAGTCGTAGATGATATGCCTCTTATGCGCCACGTATTAATTAATATGCTGAGGCAGCTAAATTATAAAAACGTGGTGGAGGCAACTGATGGCTACCAGGCGTTGAAAATACTGAATCAGCAAAAGTTTGATTTAGTTATAACCGACCTACATATGCCTAAAGTAGATGGTGTAAACCTACTCGATAAAATACGTCATGATGAAGCCTTAGTCGACTTACCCGTTATTATGATCACGTGCGAAGATAACGCAGATACAGTAAAGCAAATTATAAAAGCAAAAGTGTCGGGGTTTATTATTAAGCCATTTAATATGAATGTGTTATCAGCGCAATTAAACCGCCTGTTTTTTAGAGATTAATGTAAACGCTTGTATGGCGTTTTATATTGCACCTATTATTTTAACCCCTGTGTTTTCTCCACCGCTTATTAGGCACTTTGCCTAGCTTCTATAACGTTTTTATTTATTAACTGCTAAAATGCCTGCTTTGCAATTACGTAGGTATGTTAAAGACGTATATGGCTAAGCCAAATAAAAAAGGTCCGACTAAAACAGTCGATATTTTTTGCTCTGCCTGCAAAGCGGCGCTATTTAAATATAGAAAAGGCGGCAAAGGCGCTTTAGTTAAATGTTTTATAGAGCGAATAACTCAGGACTACACAACTACACCGTGTATTTGCCCTAAATGCGAGCGCCCGTTTGCGCGCCCAGCAATAATACGTGGCACGCCAGCCTACAAAATAATTGGTGGTAAGGTTACCTTTAAATAACTCTATTTATCAAAAAACATTTAATTACAATAGATTAGGCTTGATATAGGTTGGGGCGGACAATTGACCTTGTAGCAATAAATAAGGTTGATATACTCGCCCGGTTTTGCTGTTTCAATGATTGAAAAACACCCTCCCCAAGGATAGGGCCAGTTAGTTGGGTTTTTTAAGCAAAGGATAAACGTGTGATAGCACTGTTATTTGATATTGTAGGTATGGCGGGTACTTTCTTAGTTGTTGGTGCGTTTTTTTTATTACAACTGAATAAAGCATCCCCAACGGGGTTATTGTACAACACAATGAATTTGTCAGGAGCAATCTTGCTGCTAATCAGTTTGTGTTACAACTTTAACCTTGCAAGCTTTGTAATCGAGATTTTTTGGATTGCAGCTTCGCTGATCGGCTTATACAAGTACGTTAAAAATAAGCCTAAATTAGCCACTAACGCTTAATTTTAGTGTTGCTAATTGTGTTGACTGTTGCGAGTCAGTATAGACTTGCAGCAGTTTATAAATAATTTAAGATTTATTGTATTTGTTAACACAAAGTTTCTGTTGTTAGCGCTCATAACCCGTTAAACTAGCGCCCTTAAATTTTGTAGCTATTATGTTGTGAGCTAGGGCATGTTCTCCTTTTCTAAAAAACTTCTTTTAATTTTTGTTGTACTGATAGTGCTATTATCGGTGGTGTTTTGCTATGGCCGAACTCATTACTATAATCAGGCCGAGCAAAAAGCAGCCCAACAAGCAACTCAGTTAAAGCACTACATTGATACCGAGCTTGCACGTTTTTCAAAAATCCCACAGCTTCTTACCTATAACAATGCGGTTATTAATTTTTTAGGTGCGCCGCAAAATAACGAAAAAAAAATTAATAACTATTTAGCCGATATACAACAAGCCAGTGGCGCTTCAGACATTTATATCCTTGATGAGCAAGGCGCTGTAATCGCAAGCAGTAACTGGCAGGCTGATCATAACTTTTTGGGTAGTGATTTGTCGTTTAGACCTTACTTTAAACGCGCATTTGCAGGCGAAAAAGTCGCGTACTTTGCCGTGGGCATGCGTACAAAAGAGCGAGGTATTTACTTTTCTCAAGCCATTTATAACAACAATAAAGCAGTAGGCGTTGTTGCGCTAAAAGTTAATGTAAATAAATTTGAAAGTGATCGCGAGCTATTAAATACCGCCAAAGGTAGTCACTTTTATGTGCAATTAGAAGATAGCGTGATTGCAATCTCAGATATGAAAGACTGGCGCCTAAATACGTTTTCTACTCTCGATATAACGGATCGTAGGGATATAGCTCAACGTCAAGCGTATCTAGATTATCAACCTACGCTGATAGCCCATTCAAATTACACATCGCAAAGATTATTGTTTAACACAATTGGTGAGCACAACTATTTATCGGTAGAGCAAAAATTACGTTTTTTGAATGCATCGGTCACTGTACTAGTAAATGTATCTAACGCTAATATTGCTCAATTACCTGCGTTATTTGGCTTTTTGGTCATTTATGCACTTGTTATTGCGTTAGGGTATTTAGTTTTAAGACGCTTTGCAGGCGTAAAAAAGTTGGTGTATTCACATCATAGTGTAAGCCAAGAAATTAATGCGCGCACCAATGCGTTTAAAGCCTACCAAGAGGCACTAGTGCAATCAACTAAGCTTGCCACAATTGGCCAACTAAGCATGGGGTTTAACCATGAAATTAATCACCCACTTAATACTATAAACACTTACTTAGCCAGTGCTAGACGCTTGTTAGCTAAAGGGAAGTTTGAAGCCTTAAACGAAAATTTACAGTTTATTGAAGCTTTAGTTGCAAGGGTACAAAAAATAGTTGCACAGCTAAATTATTTTTCTGATTCTACGCAAACAACTATTAATGAAGTGCCATTAAGTGAATCAGTAGCTAGGGCACTTGATATAAACAAAAACCAGCTAAAGCAAGACAATATAAGTGTGTTATCCCCTAAAATTGACAGCCAATTAAACGTGTTAGCAGATAAAGCAGCCCTTGAAGAGGTACTGGTTAATTTAATATCGAATGCCAGCCAAGCAATGCAAGGCTGTATCACCCGCGAGCTCAGTATTAGCGCGGGTTATGTTAACAAAGAGATTCAACTGTGTATTGAAGATACTGGGCCAGGCATAGAAGTGCACGATATAGATAAAATTTTTGAGCCTTTTTACAGTACTAAATCGGTCGATGGGCTAGGACTTGGGTTGTGTATATGTAAGCAAATTATTAGCGCACTTAAAGGAACGCTAAGAGCGCAGAACCGAGAGCAGGGCGGCGCTAAGTTTATTATTACACTGCCTAGTGGGGCGCTAACACGCTAAATAAAAGCAATTCAAGGGGTAAATGATTGAGTAAGTAGTGTTTGATTGTGGCTATTTGTTCCTATAAAAACAGCGTTTTTTAGATAGTTAGTGTTATTGCTCGAAAATCAGAACGGCGTTATAGTCGTAGCAAAATGATACTCGAGTAGCACCTTTGAATACTGATAGCACACACACACCGTCACTCAGCGATACGTTTAATGAGCTGCAAAATAGCTTTTTAGCGCAGTCTTATCTCCCGATAGATAAACGTATTGCTCTATTAAAAACGCTGCACAAACGAATTGTTAGCAACGAGCAAGCGCTTATCGATGCAGCATCAAAAGACTTTGGCTACAGAACTGCGTTCGACACTTTGCTTGGCGATATCTTGCCAACGGTTCAGGGTTTAGCACACATAATTAAAAAATTGCCCAAATGGGCAAAGCCAAGTAAACGTTCTACCAGTTTAAGCTTGTGGCCATCAAAAGTGAGTGTGACATACCAGCCACTTGGTGTAGTTGGCGTGATTGCGCCTTGGAATTACCCCATACAATTGGCATTAGTGCCTGTTATTACCGCCATTGCCGCGGGTAATAGGGTCATGCTTAAGCTCAGCGAATTTACCCCGCATACTAATGCAGTCATCGAAAAAGTATTTGCAGGTGAGCTACAAGCGCATTGTAAAGTGGTGCTAGGGGCAAGCGATGTAGCAAGTGAATTTTCTTCTTTGCCATTTGCACATTTACTGTTTACTGGCTCAACGTCAGTGGGCAAGCTGGTGATGAAAGCAGCCAGCGAAAATTTAACCCCTGTTACCTTAGAGCTAGGTGGAAAATCACCTGTAATTATTACCGAGCAGGCGGATATTAAAAAAGCAGCGCAAACATTACTGTTTGGTAAAATGGCAAATGCAGGGCAAATTTGTGTAGCCCCAGATTATGTATTTGTGCCTAAATCCCTTGAGCATCAGCTGGTACAGCAATTGTGCGAGCTTTATAAAAAGCACTTTAAAGACGGGGTTGAAGGAAAAAATTTAACGTCAATTATTAGCGATGCGCATTACACTCGATTAGAAGGCTATTTAACTCAAGCACAGGAGTTGGGTGCGCAGGTTATTAAGCCACTCAGCCAAAACCAACAAGACAAACAAAAGCATAGAATGGGGTTGCATATTGTTACCGCGCCAAGCGATGATATGACGCTGATGCAAGATGAATTATTTGGCCCCATTTTGCCGATAAAAACCTACGAAAAGCTCGATGAGGCAATTAGCTATATTAAAGCGCATAATCACCCTTTAGCGCTATATATTTTAGGGCAAGATAAGCATGCTCAAGATTACATAATGCATCAAACATTAAGCGGTACAGTTGCTATAAACGACGCCTTAGTGCAGGTGACAGCAGATGATGTGCCATTTGGTGGCGTTGGGCATTCTGGAATGGGCCATTACCATGGCAAAGAAGGGTTTTTAACCTTTAGTCATGCAAAAAACACCTTGGTGTCTGGCTCGTTTAACCCACGTACCGGGCTTTTACTAAAACAGAGTAACTTTATTATTAAGCTGCTTAAGTTTTTATATATTAAGTAAATTGGTATAAAAAAGGGCTTATGCGAGACGCATTTGCCCTTGTGTAATGCTCTGTTTAGCTTAGCGAAAATTAAAATAAACGTCCTTCACCGGCGTAAGTGCCAGCGAGTATTTTTTCGTAAATTTTGTCGGCTTTTTCTTTGGCTTCTTCTATTTCTTTAGGGAGCATTTTACGCTCATCTAGCTTGCGGCTATGGCTTGCTTGCATGTTGCCGTTGTATTCGGCAATGGTGTTCCATACATACGATTTCTCTAGATCTTTAGGCATGCCTAGACCTTCGAAATACATGAGCGCCAAATTAAATTGTGCCAGTGAATAGTTATTAGCAGCGGCTTTTTCGTACCATGTTCTGGCTTGTTTGTAATCGCGCGTGACGCCCTCGCCATTTGCGTACATAACACCTAAATTAAATTGTGCGGCAGGGAGGTTTTTTTTCGCTGCTTTTTCGAATAACGTAACAGCCATTTGCTTATCAAGCTTTACGCCTTTGCCTTCATCGTATAAAACGGCTAGCGCAAACATTGAGTCAGCGTGATTTTTTTTAACACCTTCTTTATAAAGCTCTGCCGCTTTAAAATAGTCGCGCGTAACGCCATAGCCACCTTCGTAAAGTTTACCTAGTTCGTAAATTCCCGGCGCAAAGCCTTTATCAGCTAAATATTCAAATTCTTTTAGTGCTATAGCAAATTTGCCTTCGTTGGCCGCTCTTATACCATCTTCAAGAGTTGCATGTGCAAATGGGCTTGAAAGCAAAACGCCAGTGAGTATTAATGCTTTTAAATTAAACTGTGACATAGCCATGTCTCCAATAGGTAATAGTTGCAATGTGTATGTATAAAAACCTGTTTTATTGCAACACTTTGTACTTACTATTTAATAGCCACGTATAAAATGGTGCAAGTGCTTGGTTAAAGTAAATTAAAATCGCTTTCATGATTATGTATGCGTTCAATATATAGCCAAGCTGTAGTGGTAATTATAGCTTAAATAAGCAATTATATTGCTAATAATGCGGTGTTTATAAGCGTAAGATACAGATATTACAGAAAATTTAAAGCAGTAAAAAAGCGCAAGCCAAGGCCTGCGCTTTTAATGTCATATTAACCGTCACTAATATGAGCAATGTAGCAAGTAGAGATGAACTTTTATGCTATTACTTGGGTCGAGTAAATAATAGTCAATAAGCAGTCATGTGCTTAAAACAAAATGCCAGCATCCATGCTGTATTTCTTCCTTGGGCACTGAGGTCGTTACACTTTGTTTATGCGATTAATTATTATTTAGATTTACCTGTGTGTCAACAGTAAATAATAATTATTATCAATTAAAATAATGCCTTTACGGAATATCTGAGAGTATGAGTGATAGAAGAGGTTTACATGTTTAAAATAAAAAATATAAAAGTATCACGCGCCGCCATCGTGCTTAGCCTACTGTTTTTGTGTAGTTGTTCAGCTTCGTTTACTTATAATAATTTAACGTGGCTTTCGTCGTTTTGGATAGATGACTATATAGACCTTAATAAACAGCAAAATAAACAACTTAAAAATATCATCAATACCACTCAGCAGTGGCACCGCAGTACACAGTTACCAAGGTATAAGCAAGATATATTAAATTTAAAAACGTTATTTAATAAACAGTTAGATTATCAACAATTAAAGGCCCAAGTGGTCTTGGCCAGAGCTCACTTTCAAAACATTCTCGAACAGGCACATATTGAGCTCGCGCAATTAGGGCTTACGCTTTCGTATGAACAGCGTGCCGAGCTCATTGCTAATATCCAAGCGCAAATTAACGATGAATATGAAGAGTTTAATGAATTAACAGCGCAAGAGCGTAAAAGTGAGCGCCTAGAAAGGCAGCTAGATTACTATAAACAATGGCTAGGAAAGTTAACGCCTGTGCAAACGCAGCTTATTACCCAAGCTAACAATACTCATTATGACTCTTCACTGCTTTGGCATCAGTACAAGCAAACGCGTTTAAATGCAGCGCAACAGGTACTTTTAAATGAAACTCTCAGTGAGACAGATTTTATTAAACAATTAAGCCATGTAATTACTCAGCGAGAAGCGTATATGAGCAAAGAGTTATTAGCCAGTAATGAAGCGAATTTAGAACGTTATGTAAACTTGCTCTTAAAGCTAAATACGACGTTGAGTGAGCAGCAACGAGAACGTGTAAATGAGGAGTTTGATGACCTTGTTAATACGCTCACCGATTTAATAGAGGATTAAAGCCGCCTTGTTGCTTACTAATTAGGCATGCATGCTGGTTTATAAATTTTACGCTTATTGAGCTAACTACATAAATGCTAAAATAATATTTTAAAGTTGAAAACGTTCTAACTGATCGCTTTTAAAATATATCACGTACGCTTTTCACTTATTTATTGCTTGTTTAACTTAGCTATGTCCATAAATCTAGCAAAGTGACAGCATTATGATAATCGAAATACACGCATAGTAAGGTTTGTAATGGCAGCAGTTTATGGTTACTGATTTAAAAGGCATGCTCAATACGTGGTATCCGCTTCGTAATGAGCAACAATGGGTGCTTGCTACTTTATATAAAATAGAAGGGTCGAGTTATCGAAAGCTGGGGGCGATGATGCTCATTTCAAGCCTAGGACAACGTTTAGGTATGCTTTCGGGTGGCTGTTTAGAGGCTGATATTCAGCGTCACGCCAAACAGGTTATGACCACCTTAAATTCTAAAACAATCACTTACGATGCAACTGATGAGGACGATTTAACGTTTCAGCTGGGTATAGGCTGTGGTGGCGTGGTGCATATTCTTTTGCAAAGTGTTAATCGTGAAAACGAATACTTGCAATTAGATACCATGTTTAATGCGCTAAAAAATAAGCAATCGGGGCACTACACACAGCAAATTAAACCTTTAGTGGCAAAGGGGGCTGGCGTTTTTAAAACCGTGGCGCAGCAACACAACTTATCTTTAAACCGCAAAGCAACGCTTGTAGAGCAAGATAAAACCCAAAGTTTACAAGTGGCTATTTACCCCAGCGCACATTTATTAATTGTCGGCGGTGGCGCGGATGCAATACCGGTATATACGTTTGCTAAGCAGTTAGGTTGGATGGTGAGTGTATGGGATAGCCGCGCTGCAAATGCTAAAAGAGACTATTTTACGCATGCCGATCATATTTTGCGTTGTCCCGCTTCACAATTAAAGCAGTTTTGCGAACAACATAAAGTGGATGCCGCCGCTTTAATGGCTCACAGTGTAGAGCTTGATGCACAGGCGTTAACCGCTCTTGAGCAAAGCCCACTAAAGTACTTAGGGCTACTTGGACCTGCACATCGCCGAGCGCAAGTCTTTGAGCATGCAAACACATCTGTAAACAAGGTGGTTGCCCCTGTATTTGGCCCTGTAGGGCTTAATTTAGGAGGAGACACCCCAGAGAGTATTGCCTTATCGCTCATTAGTGAAATACACGCAGTATTAGCGTGTAAAGATGCTACATCGTTAAGTAACTGGGGTAACTAAGGTGCGCGTAGCAAAGGTTATATTGGCCGCAGGACAATCGTCGCGATTTAACGGGTGTAAGCTAATAGCCGATGTAGGTAATAAACCAATGATTTGCCGCGCCGTAGATACCTTACAAGGTGATGACACATTACCCATATACGTTATTAGCGGTGCTTGGCATTCGCAAATTGAAGATGCGTTACATAGCTACAAAAATGTTGAAATACTGCATAACCCGCACTGGCAAGTAGGTTTAGGAAAGTCCATTGCGCGGGCAACGCAAGTTATAAGTGCTGCGCACGCATTGGATGGTATTTTATTTATGCTGGCAGATCAGGTTGAGCTTCGTACTGCAGATATAAATACATTAATTACTCATTTTAACAACAACCCCTCGCGTTGGTGCGCTGATTATGGTGAGCGCATTGGCGTGCCAGCTGTATTTCCTGCCTGTGATTTTAAAACGTTAGCAGCGCTAAGCTGTGATAAAGGCGCCCAACATCTATTACGAGACACAAAGGTAGAGGTAAATACCATTTTACTTAAGCAGGCAAGCACAGATATCGACACTCAGCAGCAATTAAAGCAGTTTATTAATAACCTAACGGCACGCGAATAAACTAAAAATATAGCCTAAACTTAAGGTTTAAACATTCAAATCAAATTTATATTTTCAGAATTTATTACAGCGCCTTTGTAAATGTGCGCTGTAATGCAAAGGGTAATAATTTCAACGTACGGTGGTGTAAAAAGTAACGTGTATGGGTCATGCGTTATTTTAATTTTATTTAGGCTTAATCAAGGGGCAAGCTATGGTGACGTTTACAGTTAACGGCAAAGAGGTTAAATCGCAAGCAAGTGCAGATACACCTTTGCTGTGGGTTATTCGCGATGAAATAGGGTTAAAAGGAACTAAGTTTGGTTGTGGTATTGCCATGTGCGGTGCATGTACCGTGCATTTAGATGGGCAAGCGACACGCTCATGTGTATTACCCGTGGGCGCAGTGGCAGGAAAAAACATTACCACCATAGAAGGGCTCAATAATGAGCATCCGCTGCAAAAAGCATGGGTAGATGAGCAAGTACCTCAGTGTGGCTACTGTCAATCTGGGCAAATTATGCAAGCTGCCACGTTATTAGCTGACAATCCAAATCCAACTGAGCAAGAAATAGTAAATCATATGAACGGCAACTACTGTCGTTGTATGGCGTACAAGCGCATTAAATCGGCTATACAACGCGCCGCTGATGAATCGCAAAGTGCAGTTCAAATGTTTAACCCAAAAGAGCTAGACGTGTAACTGGAGCCGACAATGAAAAAACTATTTCAAAAAAATACCGAAACCGTAGACTTAAACCGTCGCTCTTTTATGATTAGCACAGCAACAGCTGGCCTAGTGATGGCATTCGCGCCGGCTTTATTTTCAGGTGAACTTAGCGCGAAAGAGTCGATTTCACAACAATCGTTTTCACCCACAATTTGGTGGACTATGAACCCGCAAGGTGAAGTAGAGGTGAGCATTGCCAAAGCTGAAATGGGTCAGCACGTTGGCACTGCTTTAGCACGTATTGTGGCAGATGAACTTGAGTGCGACTGGGATAAAGTATCAATCACGTATGTAGATACGCACGAGAAGTGGGGCTACATGGTTACAGGTGGTTCATGGTCTGTATTTCAAAGCTTTAAACCGCTTTCTCAAGCCGGCGCAGCAGGGCGCATAGCTCTTATAGACGCTGGGGCTAATATGCTTGGAGTTAAACCTGAGCAGTGCCACGCTAGTAAAGGGCGTATAATTGCAGGCGATAAGTCGCTCAGTTATACCGATATTTTTAAACATGGTGAGTTTAACCGTACCTTTAGCAGCGAAGAAGTTGCAAAGCTACCGATAAAGCCTGCCAACAAGCGCCACTTAACGGGTTTAAAACAAGACTTTAAAGCCCTCGATATTCCGGAAAAAACAAATGGTACGGCTGTGTATGGCATAGATGTAGAGCTTGAAGGCATGGTGTATGCGCGCCCTGTGATCCCACCAACACGTTATGGTAGTGAAGTCACGCAAGTAGATGATAGCGCCGCAAAAGCAATAAAAGGCTATAAAGGGTATGAGATTTTAAATGACCCAAGTAACACTGTACAAGGCTGGGTGGTCGTTTTAGCCGACAATTACCCCAGTGCAATTAAAGCGGTAGATGCGCTAAAAGTAACCTATAAAAAAGGCCAAACAGCTAATGTTACAGAGGCCGATATTCAATCCCTAGGCGAAAAATTATGTAACGATAGCAACGCTGGCACCTTATTTGTTAATGAAGGCGACACCGCTAAAATGCAGGCTGAGGCAACGCAGTCGCTAGAGTCATTGTATACCACGGCAACAGCAAGTCATTATCAATTAGAGCCGCTTAATGCGGTGGCAGAGTTTAAACAAGGCAAGTGGATTATTCATACAGGTAATCAGTGGCAGTCTTTAACACTACCTGCGTTGGCCAAAGCATTAGAGGTTGAACAAAATAACGTTATTATTCGCCCTTATTATTTAGGTGGTGGGTTTGGGCGTCGTCTATTTGGTGATTGGACTGTGCCCGCAGCGTTAACAGCCAAAGCGATTGGCAAACCTGTTAAACTGGTATTTACACGTGCCGATGATAGTTTATTTGATCAGTCACGCTCTGCCTCCACAGCTAAATTAACAGCTTCGTTTAATGAAAAAGGCGAGTTAAGCGCTATGGAGCATGCATTTGCAGCAGGCTGGCCAACAAAAGCAATGGCGCCTGGCTTTTTATCACCTGGGGTTGATGGCAAAGGCAAGTTTGATTCGTTTTCAGCCTCTGGAGCCGATCACTGGTACAGCATGGATAATCACCGTGCTCGCGCAATTAATAATGAATTAGCGCAAAGCACATTTACCCCAGGCTGGCTTCGCTCGGTAGGCCCTGGCTGGATTGTATGGAGCTTAGAATCGTTTATTGATGAAATTGCTCATAAACAAGGGCTTGATCCGGTGGAGTTTCGTTTATCAATGCTCGATGGCAAAGGCAAGCAAGCAGGCAAAGCCCCTGAAAGCGTAAGCGGCGCACTGCGCTTAAATGCGGTACTTAAAAAAGTGTCAGCGAAGGTCGCAAATGTTAAGCTGGGTGAAAACGAAGGCATTGGTTTTTCAGTTAGTTCTGGTCAAGAGCGCCATATGCCAGCGTGGATTGCCACAGCGGCGCATGTGCATGTAAATAAAAGTGACGGCAAAATTACGCTTAAAAAACTGTATGCCGTGGTAGATGCAGGCTTAATAGTTCATCCTGATGGTGCTTTAGCTCAGCTTGAAGGTTCGTTATTGTGGGGCACAAGCCTTGCTTTACACGAATCAAATAATTATCAAAACGGGCAAGTGGCGGCCACTAACTTTAACACTTACTTGCCACTTAGAATGCAAGATGTGCCCGATATGGACATAGAGTTTGTGCAAAGTGACGAGTTTCCTATGGGCTTAGGTGAGCCGGGCGTTATTGGTGTGGCACCTGCTATTGGCAACGCGGTATTTAATGCAGTTGGCGTAAGGTTACGTAATTTACCCATGAAACCGAGTGAGCTTATAAAAGGCTTAACCGCCTAGTTAAACGCTAATAAGAGTGTATGGCGTAGGCTGTACACTCTTTGTATTTAGCGATGTATTTTAAAATTGTTAAAGGCTTATTTATGCTAGTCGACCCAGCAGGGCGAAAATTTAGTTATCTGCGTTTATCTATTACCGATGTATGTAATTTTAAGTGTGTGTATTGTTTACCTGATGGGTATCAATGCGATCACGACCGAGACTTCCTGTCACTAAACGAAATTAGTAATACTATAAACGCCTTTGCCCATCATGGCATATCAAAGTTACGCATTACTGGCGGCGAGCCCACCCTCAGAAAAGACTTTATAGATGTAATTCGTGCAGCAAAAGACACGCAAGGCATTACCAAAATAGCCGCTACTACTAATGGCTACTCTATGCATAAGCATATTAATAATTGGGTAGATGCGGGTTTAAACGCCATCAATGTCAGTATTGATACCCTTGACCCCCGTATGTTTAATACGATTACCGGTCACGATAAATTCTCGCGCGTAATGCAAGGTATAGAAAGCGCGCTTGAAAGCGGCATCGAATCGGTAAAAATAAACAGCGTACTTATGAAACAGTACAACGGCCGAGAGCTTGATAGCTTTTTAGATTATTTAAAGCACAGACCCGTGACAATGCGCTTTATTGAGCTAATGCAAACTAACGATAACAAATCGTTTTTTGATGCTAACCATATATCGGGGCAATCCATAAAAGAGCAGTTGCTTCGCGCTGGTTGGCAGCCCATTATACGCGATGTAACGGCAGGGCCTGCACAAGAGTTTTTCCACCCTGATTATATGGGTAAAATAGGGTTAATAATGCCCTACAGTAATGACTTTTGTAACACCTGTAATAGGTTAAGAATTTCGTCACTAGGGAAATTGCATTTATGTTTGTTCTCTGAGCAGGGTATATCACTTAGAGAATACATGAGTGATAACACCAATCAGGCATTAATTGATCAGTTAGCGCGTTATATAAAAACAAAAAAACCAACCCACTTATTGCATCAAGGTAACACGGGGGTCACAACAAACTTATCTATGTTAGGTGGTTAATCCTTATAGTAAGCTGTTTGGTTGGGTGCTCGTGCCTTTGTAGTGAGTAAAGTCAATGTTTTCTTATATCTACTTGTTATATTTAATTTTAGCGTTACACTAAATTTTTTATTATTTTAAGTTTTTTGAATGGATATAGCAGCGCTTAGTAGTACTAAATCATTAAGAAGGAACGTCCTGAAATGGATGTGCTTGTGCTTTGGTTTTGTCTCACTGTTTTTTGCTGCATTTAATATTATTATAAATAACTTTGCTTTATTAGGGTATTTAGAAATAGCACTCAGTGTATTTTGTGCTTACACCTACTACCGCTTAAACACGCATGCGCTAGAGGTATGGCAATCTGTAGTTATGTGCATATTTGTCACCTTTGTTATTGTATTAGGCAACTATTTAGCTAAACCAATAAATGGCGTGTATGTGTGGTCTTTTGCGTTACCTATATTGTATTACCTGTTGCTAGGTAAGCGTTATGGCATTGTATTATCGGCTTTGCTCTTTGTACTTCAAGGTGCCATATTAGTAACAAAATCATCGCAACTTCCTCTAACTACGCTTAATTTCAGTTTAAATCTTGCATTTGTTTATATCAGTATTTGGGCTATTTCTCATGTTTTTGAAGGTAGCCGTGCTTTATCATCTAAGCGGTTAAAAAATCTTGCTTTGTTAGACCCACTTACTGGGGCTGCAAACCGTTTATCAATGAACCATTACTTTGAAGTAGAGCTTAGAGATAAGTCGCAACTTTATTTATTTTTACTCGACCTAGACTATTTTAAACAGGTTAACGACACCTATGGCCACGCTGTAGGTGATAAAGTGCTAATTGAAGTAGCCACTTTATTACGAGTCCTATTAGCAAAAGGGTATGTATTTAGAGTAGGTGGGGAAGAATTTGCTTTACTGCACTCTTTTACTTCTCAAAATGACGCTCTAACCATGGCCGAAACAATTAGATCAAAACTTAACAATACGGCACTTGATATTGATGGGTTAAACATCAATGTGACCGCAAGCATTGGTGTTGTAAAATACCACGAAGGCGATACCCTTGAAAAACTTGTCATTAAAGCAGATAAACAACTTTACAAAGCAAAAGAATTTGGCCGCAATAAAGTGTATTTTCAATCAACTACTTTGCATCATGAAAAGCCTCAGATAGCCTAATCGTGAGGCTAATACATTTGTTCAAAGTTCGGGATGTTGTTTTCCCAAATTGGTTTGTCTTTACCGAGGTATTCTCTCACTGCATCAAAAAATAGCCGCGTTCTTACTGGCAGGTCCCTATGTGGGTAAACGGCATACATATGGCTAAACTCCTTTAGCTTTACATCCGTTAAAATGGGCACTAATTGGCCTTGCGTTATTTCCTTATCGATAATAAACGCCGGAGCCACGAAGTAGGTAGTCCCTGAAATAGCTTTCATTAGCAGTACCTCGGCATCGTTTGCTCGGTACACACTGTTAATTTTCTGCTCGCATGGCTCGCCCTGACTATTGTAGTAATCTATGGTTTCAACCCGCATTGAATTACTTGCATAACTTGCGGCAGGTAACTTCGCCAGTTCTTCTATGGTTTTTGGCATGCCATAGGTTTGTATAAATTCAGGGGCCGCTACAATAAGTAATCTATTGCGGGCAATTCTACGCGCAATTAACGAAGAGTCTTTAGGCTCACCAATTCTAAATGCTAAATCAAAGCCTTCAGATACTATATCAACAAGCCTGTCATCAAGGCGTAGCTCTACTTCTACTTGAGGAAAACGTTTTTGAAAGTCGTTAAGTACAGGTTGCAAATAACGCCTACCAATGAGCGTTGACGATGTGATTTTTAATACACCCTGTGGCTCAAGGTGATAGTTTTCTGCCATGCGTACGGTTTCACCAAGTAGCTCTCTTAGTTCACTTGCTTTTTTTATCATTTCGGCGCCGGCGGCCGTTAACGAAAACGAACGGGTGGTACGGTTTAATAGCCTAACGCCTAGTTCGTCCTCTAACCGACTAATTTGCTTTGATATAACAGAGCGGTCTATGTTTCTTATTTCTGCAGCTTTGGCAAAAGAGCCTTGCTCAACCACCTCTAGTAGCATTAAAAGTCGGCTTGTTGTATCCATCACGATGACTCATTAATTTTTATTGATGCCATTTTGGCATTAATGAATTTATAAATCTATGGTTTTTGTCCGCAGGTATAGTCCGTAATATGCACGCTAATCAATAAAGGAGCGTCTACATGAACAAACATTTAATTGCTGCTGCACTCGCTGCGGCATCATTATCACTTGCGGGCTGTACTGATGAGAGCGCGCCTCAAGCTCAGCAACAACAATTGCAGCCTATCGATGTTGCACCTGTACTGATAAAGCCGGTACAAAGCTGGCACACCTACACTACGCGCTTAGAGTCGCCAGAAGAGGTGGCGTTAATGCCACGTGTGTCAGGTATTATCGATAGCATTGAGTTTAAAGAAGGTGATGTGGTTAAGCAGGGCGATGTGCTTTTTCAGCTTGATAAACGTCCTTTTGCTGCTGTAGTAGCAAGTTTAGAAGCGCAAATTCACAGCGCTGAGGCAGCCCTTGAACAAGCTGTAAGTGAAGATAAACGTGCAATGCGATTATTAGAGCGTAAAGCTATTTCTACAGAGCAGGCGCAAGCACGTACTTCAACGCTTCGCCAGCGCGAAGCACAACTTGCAGCACTGCAAGCACAACTTACCTCTGCAAAGCTCGATTTAGAATTTACCTCGGTGGTATCGCCAATTGATGGCATTATTTCTCGTGCAAACATTACTAAAGGTAATAACGTTTTAGCAGGGCAAAGTGTATTAACATCTATTGTCTCTAACAAAGCAATGTATGCCTACTTTGATGTTGATGAGCGTACATGGAATAGCGCTTTTAATGATGTAACCGCCCAAAGCCGCCAAACCGTTGTTATGCAAAAAGTAGGGCAAAAAGAGTTTGCCTACCAAGGCCATATTAATTTTATTGATAACCAAATTAACTCAGCGACAGGTACTTTACGTGTTCGCGCGGTATTTGAACAAGACAATAATCAACTTCGCG
Organism: Pseudoalteromonas sp. S3785; assembly: GCF_005887365.1. Classification (NCBI taxonomy): domain Bacteria; kingdom Pseudomonadati; phylum Pseudomonadota; class Gammaproteobacteria; order Alteromonadales; family Pseudoalteromonadaceae; genus Pseudoalteromonas; species Pseudoalteromonas sp. S3785. Next base: position 21,682 of record NZ_PNCT01000038.1, read on the forward strand.
CAGGTTCTTTTGCTCGCATTAAATTGGCAGCAAACGAGGTCAGTGAAAAAGTAATAATTCCTGAGCGTGCTATTGGCACAGATCTAAAAAACCGCTTTGTATTAACCGTGGGTGAAAACAACGTGCTTGAATACAAGTTAATAGAAGTAGGCGAGCGCTATGGTGCGCTACGTGCTGTTACATCAGGCCTAAATGAAGGTGATGTTATTGCGGTAAATGGCCCAGCACGTGTAGGCCCTGGTATGCCTATTTCGCCTAATACAGTCACAATTGATACCGATGGGGTTGCCTTTACACTGTCAAGCGACAACGCCCAGTTAATGGCTAAGCAATAAGGTTTATTGATGAAATTTTCACACTTTTTTATTCAGCGACCAATATTTGCAGCCATGCTGTCGTTGGTTATTTTAATTGCTGGTGGTATATCACTGTTTCAACTTCCTGTAAGTGAATACCCAGAAGTGGTACCACCAACGGTTGTAGTAACTGCAAATTACCCAGGCGCAAACCCTACCGTTATAGCGCAAACTGTAGCAACGCCGCTTGAGCAAGAAATCAATGGTACTGAAAACATGCTTTATATGTTTTCGCAAGGTACTAGCGATGGCCGCATGACATTAACGGTAACCTTTGCGTTAGGTACGGATTTAGACCGTGCACAAGTACAAGTACAAAACCGGGTAAACAGTGCATTGCCACGCTTACCCGAGGAAGTCCAGCGTTTAGGTGTTGTGGCCGAAAAATCATCACCCGATTTAACCATGGTAGTGCATTTATACTCGCCTGAAAAAACGCACGATACAGCGTACTTATCTAACTATGCCGACATTCATATTAAAGACGAGATTGCCCGTTTACCAGGTGTAGGTGATATTCGTTTATTCGGTGGTGGCAAATATTCAATGCGCGTGTGGCTAAACCCAGATGCATTGGCAGCGCGTGAGCTTACAGCAACCGATGTTGTGGCCGCTTTGCGCTCGCAAAATCAGCAAGTTGCAGCGGGTAGCTTAGGTGCACAGCCAATTTCTAACGACAGCCAATTTCAAATCTTATTAAACGTAAAAGGGCGTTTAAATAGTGTTGAAGAGTTTGAAAAGGTTATTATTAAAGTGGGCGAACAAGGGCAGTTAACGCGTTTGTCTGATGTAGCTCGGGTTGATTTAGGCCAAGATACCTATGCACTTCGTGCAGAGCTCGATAACCAGCCAGCACTTGCAATGCCAGTGTTTCAGCGCCCAGGTTCAAATGCAATTGAGCTCTCTGATCAAGTACGCGAAACAATGGCGCGGTTATCTCAAGATTTTCCTGCGGGTGTAGAGTACGACATTGTATATGACCCTACGGTATTTGTTCGTGGTTCAATTGATGCTGTTATAGCAACGCTACTTGAAGCCATTGTATTGGTTGTTATTGTTGTAATTGTATTTTTACAAACGTGGCGTGCATCTATTATTCCATTGATTGCGGTGCCAATTTCGTTAATAGGAACGTTTGCGGTTATGCAATGGCTCGGTGTGTCTATTAATACACTGTCGCTGTTTGGCTTGGTACTGGCAATTGGTATTGTAGTGGATGATGCCATCGTTGTGGTTGAAAACGTAGAGCGTAATATAGAACAAGGGCTTTCGCCTTTAGAGGCAACACGTGTTGCTATGAGCGAAGTAACTGGGCCGATTATTGCCATTGCGTTAGTGCTGTGTGCGGTATTTATTCCTACAGCATTTATTACCGGTTTGTCTGGTCAGTTTTATAAGCAATTTGCGCTTACAATCACAATTTCGACTATTATCTCTGCGTTTAACTCACTTACATTATCGCCAGCGCTTGCTGCATTGTTATTAAAATCGCACGATGCAAAACCAGATGCGTTTACTCGTTTACTTAATAAATTGTTTGGTCGTTGGTTGTTTGAACCATTTAACCGCGTATTTAATCGTGGTGCCAAAGGGTACGAAAAACTTGTACAAAAGCTTATTCGTATGAGTGTAATTGTTATGGTGGCCTATGTTGCGCTGGTGGGTGGTACAATTAAATTGTTTGATACCGTACCTGGTGGCTTTATTCCAAAACAAGATAAGCAATACTTAGTGGCCATTGCGCAACTACCCGATGCAGCAAGTTTAGACCGCACTGAAGATGTAATTTCGAAAATGCAAAAAATAGCGTTAGAAGTACCAGGTGTTGCACACACCGTTGCGTTTCCGGGCTTATCTGTAAATGGGTTTACTAACAGCCCGAACAGCGGCATTGTATTTACACCACTTGAAAGCTTTGATAAACGCACAGACCCTAGCCAATCGGCAATGGCCATCGCTGCGCAGCTAAACCAACGTTTTGCGGCCATTGATGAAGCATTTGTAGCTGTATTTCCGCCACCGCCAATTCAAGGCTTAGGTACAACCGGTGGCTTTAAATTGCAACTTGAAGACAGAGCAAATAAAGGCTTCGACGCGCTATTTAACAGCTTACAAACTATTATTGGTAAGGCTCAGCAAGACCCAGCGTTAATGGGTATGTATTCAAGTTTCCGTATTCAAGTACCGCAAATGGACATAGACATTGACCGTGAACAAGCACTTATTCAAGGTATTCCACTTGATGAAGTATTTGACGCACTGCAAGTTTACTTAGGCTCAGTGTATGTAAATGACTTTAATATGTTTGGTCGTACTTACCAAGTAAATGCGCAAGCTGATGCTGATTACCGCCTTGATCCTGAGCAAATTCTTAACCTAAAAGTACGTAATAGCGCAGGGAATATGGTCCCACTTGGTTCTGTACTAACGGTGACACCAACAATAGGGCCTGACCGTGTAATGCATTACAACGGTTACCCAAGTGCAGAACTAAACGGCAGCCCAGCACCAGGTTACAGCTCTGATCAAGCACAAACCGCAATCGAAACAATACTTGCAGATAATCTACCGACGGGTATTGAATACGAGTGGACAGAAGTAACCTACCAGCAAGTACTTGCCGGTAATACCATGGTTTATGTATTCCCGTTAGTTGTATTGCTTGTATTTATGGTACTTGCAGCGCAGTACGAAAGCTTACGTTTACCACTGGCAATAATATTAATTGTACCTATGACTATTTTCTCTGCGTTATTAGGTGTGTGGCTTGTCGGTTCAGACAACAACATATTCACGCAAATAGCGTTAATAGTACTGGTGGCCTTGGCTTCTAAAAACGCGATATTAATGGTTGAGTTTGCAAAGGACAGGCACGACTCAGGATTAATGCACCTAGAGGCAATACTTGAAGCATGTCGTATGCGTTTGCGCCCAATATTAATGACATCAATTGCCTTTACAGCAGGAGTTGTACCACTAGTACTTGCAACGGGGGCAGGTGCCGAAATGCGCCACGCTATGGGTAACGCCGTGTTTGCAGGCATGATAGGGGTAACCGTATTTGGTTTACTATTTACCCCCGTGTTTTACATGTTAGTTGTTAAAAAGCAGCAAAAAGAGCAGGAGTTATCGCATGACTAAGTTAATGACTAAACGTGTAAAAACGCGCTTAACGCTAAGTGCTGTGTTAGTAGCTGCTGCTTTATCTGGTTGCGCAAGCAAAATAGATACACGCAGTGAGCAAAATGCCATTAACGATTTTGTAGCACAGGCTAATATTGCAAGCAATGTGGCGACAGCTGATGAAACTAACTGGTGGCAAAAGCTAGAGTCAGAGCAGCTCAATGCCCTTGTTAATAGCGCGCTTGCTAATAACTACGACTTAAAAACGAGTCAATTAACGCTGAAAAGTGCACTTGCAAGATTAGGCGAGCAAAAAGCGCAATACTTACCACAAGGTGGTGTTGAAGTAGGCGCAGCTCGAAGCGATGCGCCCAGTGTGTATGAGCGCCAATCAAGTGCAAATGTCGCTCTTAACTGGCAACTTGATTTGTTTGGTCGAATTACAGCCTTGGTTGATGCCGCAAATGCATCAACCATGAGCCAAGCCGAGCAAGTGCGTTTATTGCAAATTGAAGTTGTATCGTCAGTGGTGAAAGGCTTTGTAAGCTACCAAGGCAATGTTCAAAAACAGCAGATCATTGCGATGCAAATTGAAGCACTTGAGCAAAGTATTGACGTATTGCAAGCACGTGTAGACGAAGGCGTTGCTAACGAGCTTGATTTAAACCGCACTATGGCACAGCTTAGGCAGCAAGAAGCCCTAATGCCTGCTATAGAGTATGCTAAAAACAGTGATTTATCGGCACTGGCCGTGCTGAGTGGTAAATTAACCAAAGATCTAGCTATAAACGATGAGCAAAACATACTTGAACACGACTTTAGCGTAGCGCTTAAAAATGCCAATGAAGCTATTGCACTGCGCCCTGATATAAGCCGCGCACTTTATGATTTTAGTCAAGCTAATAGCTTGAGCGTAGCTGCAAGCAAAGCGCTACTGCCAGACATTAGCTTATCGGCCTTTGCAGGCGTGGTGAGCATAGACAGCACAGGATTAAAAAATACTGACCATCAATGGCAAGTTGCGCCACAGTTACAGTGGTCAATATTAAGTTATCCAGCTCTACTTGCTCAGCGCGACGCACAGCAGTTTTTAAGTGAAGCTGCTTACAGCGACTATCAGCAAATAGTATTAAGTGGGGTGACTGAAAGTGAACTTTCACTGCAAATGTTGGTCAACCAACAGCAACAAAAAACGTTTGCAGATGAGCGTTTTGACTTTGCTAATAAAGCGTTTTTACAAGCACAAGCCATGTACGAAGAGGGACAAATACCGTACTTAGAGTTGTTAGATGCGCGTCAGGATGTTTTAATAGCCCAAGAAAATGCTGTTGATACAACTATTGCAGCTTTGCTTGCGAAAGTTAAAGCTTATCAAGCATTTAATGGCCAATGGAGCTATGCACTTAACAGCGCAAAATAAGTAGAGTTAATTGAATGAGCAATACTGAACTGTCAGATAGATACGATATTCCGCAAACAATGCGGGCAATTGTACTTCCTCAACCCGATGAGCAAATTTGCTTACACGATGTTGAAGTGGATGTACCTGATTGCGTCAACAACGAATTGTTGGTAAAGGTGGAATACGTGGGCCTTAACCCTGCGGATGCGCATTTTGCTAAAACAGGCTTTTGTAACTGGCAATACCCACACATACTAGGCCTTGATGCTGTAGGTGTGGTGGTTAAAGCTAACAAAGGCGTGTTCCCCAATGTGGGTGAGCGAGTAATGTGGCATGCCAATATTGGCGAGCAAGGGGTATTGAGTGAGTACACTAAAGTACCTAATTTTGCTGTATCGGTTGTGCCCAATGAGCTCAGTCCTGCGCAAGCGGCAACATTACCTTGCGCGGGTATGGCAGCACTTATCTGCTTAGATAAAATTGCAATTGCCGAAGGTGATACAGTTTTAATTGAAGGTGGCTCTGGCGCGGTAGGTCAGTTTGCCATTCAATATGCTAAGCAACGTGGCGCTGATGTATTTGCTACTGCATCAAAACGTAACCACAAATTGGTTAAGAAGCTAGGAGCCGATACTGTTTTTGACTACAACGATAAAAAGCTGTGCGACAAAATTCGCCGTGAGCTTGGTCCACAAGGTTTTGATGCTGTAATTGATACAATGGGCGGTGCATCAACGCTGCGAAATATAGAATTAATGCGCTTTTGCGGTCGTATTGCGTGTTTAAACCCATTGCCTCATTTTGATCAAAATTTAATGTACCGCCGAGCACCTAATATTAGCGTGGTTTCAATTGGTGGTGCGTGGCTTGCAAACAGTTTATGTGCGCAACAGCGTTTAAGTTTTATGGGCAATTTGTTACTTGAAGGCGCGCTTTCGGGCGATATTAAAACACCAGCAATAACTGCGGTTGATTTTACTGCAGAGTCTGTAAGTGCTGCTTTAAACAATCAAATAGCGGGTGGCTTTACAGGCAAACACATAGTGCAAATAAGCAGTTAACTCTCTCTAGTTTAATTTAAAAACGCAGCCCAAGTGGCTGCGTTTTTTTATGGCTAAATAAAATTTGATGTTTTTAGGCATAACTGCGGCTAAAAAATGCATTTCAGCGCACAAGTGTAAGCCTTTTAGTTTCAACAGTTTACGTCAACTTAAAGAAAATAAATTGAAAAAACTGTTAATTAATTGAATAGAGTAATTGATCTAAACCGATTTTTATGACGTAATGTAGGTATTATTTATCTGGTCGGATGAGTTCAATCATGAGTTTACGTACAAAATTAAAAAAAGTATTACCAAGTATTTCAATCACTGAACAAGAAGCGCTAGACGCGGGTGATGTGTGGTTAGAGGGCTCTATCTATCAAGGTAAGCCAGATTTTAGTGCACTACGCGACGTGCCGGCTGCTACCCTAACTGCAGACGAGCAAGCATTTTTAGATGGCCCAGTACAAGAGCTACTAGGCATGATTGATGATTCAGTTATTCAAAACGGTATTCACTTACCAGATGACATATTAGAATTTTTGAAAAAAGAGCGTTTTTTCTCGCTTATCATTCCTAAATCGTTTGGTGGTTTAGAGTTTAGCCCTTATGCAAACTCGACCATTGTGGCAACCATTGCAACAAAAAGCTCTGCAGTAGCAGTGACCGTTATGGTTCCTAACTCTTTAGGCCCGGGTGAATTATTACTGCACTTTGGTACGCAAGAGCAACAAGCGCATTACTTACCGCGCCTAGCGAACGGCAGAGACATTCCCTGTTTTGCGCTAACTAGCCCAGAGGCGGGCTCTGATGCAGGCGGTATTCCAGATATTGGTACTGTAACCAAAGGCATGTACAACGGCGAAGAAGTACTTGGCCTTGAAATTACATGGGACAAGCGTTACATCACACTGGCACCCATCGCAACGGTACTTGGTTTAGCGTTTAAAGTAGTGGACCCTGAGGGTTTACTAGGCGGCAAAGAAAATCTAGGTATTACCTGTGCGCTTATTCCTAAAGATCACCCAGGTGTAGAGCTTGGCAACCGCCACGATCCTATGGGTATTCGTTTTTATAATGGTACTACACGCGGCAACAAAGTATTTGTGCCAATGGACTTTATTATTGGCGGCCAGAAAAACATCGGTCGCGGTTGGCAAATGCTGGTTAGCTGTTTAGGCGCAGGGCGTGGTATTTCATTACCTGCACTCGGTGTAAGTACATCACAAGTGGCGTTTAAATCAGCATCTGAATACGCAGCAGTACGCGAGCAGTTTGGTTTAGCAATTGGCCAGTTTGAAGGCATTCAAGAAAAGCTAGCAGACATTGCAGGTAAAACATACCTTCAAGAAGCAATGCGTGTGCTTACAACTGAAGGCCTAGGCATGGGCTTAAAACCATCAGTTGTTACAGCAATAGCTAAATACCACATGACAGAGCTTGGTCGCGACGTGCTAGATTCTGCAATGGATATTCAAGCAGGTAAAGCAATCCAAAATGGCCCGCAAAATACCCTTGCAAGCGGTTATGTTGCACAGCCTATTGCAATTACAGTAGAAGGCGCGAACATTCTTACTCGTAACCTGATGATTTTTGGTCAAGGTGTTATGCGTTGTCACCCATATTTACAATCTATGGTTGAATCTATCCATAGTGAAGATAAAGGCGCTGATGCAGAATTTAACGGCATTTTACGTAAAACAATTGGTTACAGCACAGCAAATAGCTTACGTGCGTTCCGTTTAGGTGTTCTACCATTTACTGCAAGTGCAAACTCAGCATTACCAGAAGTACGTGAATACGAAAAAGCCGTACATAAACTATCTGCAAAATTAGCAGTGTATGCCGACTTCTCGTTATTAGTACTTGGCGGTAAGTTAAAGCAGGCTGAAATGCTATCAGCACGTTTAGGCGATGTAATGAGCTTTTTATACGCGGCAATGGCATCAATTAAGTATTACGAGCAAAAAGTAGCAAGCAGCGAGCGCGAGCAAGCAGCACCGTACTTCCATTACGCAACTCGTTTTGCACTGCAAAGCGCTGAAGAAGCACTGCATAAGTTTTTAGATAACTTCCCTGCAAGTGGCACTCGTAAGTTTATTCGTTTTGTAACAATGAACTACTCAACCAAAATGCCAAAAATTAGCGATGACTTAATTCGCGAATTAGCTAAACAAGCGCAGCTTGATACTGCATTTAAAGCGCAAATTACGCATTTAGTTAAACCAGTAGAAGGCGATGGTCATTACATTAATGAACAAGCTTACAAAGCTAAAATGGCATCACTTGGTGAGCTGGCTAAAGTTAAAAAAGCACTGCGCGCTAAAACAATTAAGCCAGGTACACGTTTTGCTATTACGCTTGATAATGCACTAGCGGCAAACGTAATTACCGCGGCTGAGCACGCGCAATTAGTTGATTACAACAAAAAGCGTGAAAAAGCGATTCGTGTAGATGAGTTCGACTTTGATATGAACTTACTAGATGACAACGCACAGCCAGTTAACCCACTTAAAAGTGTAGTTAATCAATAAAATTCAATGATGCTAAGCGCCCGCAGTATCGGCGCTTTTATTCATGGTTAAAAAATTAGTGTGGAGCCTCGTTTGTTTAAAACCAAGCGGGGCTTTTTTATGTGTTTTTTAAAGTAGAGATAGATAGCGGTATTGGCTTTAAAGCGAATATGTATGCGTAAATGATTAAAAAGAGATGCTTATAATCTTGAAAAAGGGCTAATAACTCCGTTAGCGCCTTGCTGCAATACATGAGTATATATTTGCGTAGTACGCACATCGCTGTGACCTAGTTGTGTTTGTACTGTGCGTATATCAGCCCCGCTTTGTAGCAAATGCGTAGCAAATGAGTGGCGCAAAGTATGTGGGGTAACGTGTTTATTAATATGTGCATCAAAAGCGGCTTTTTAACAGCGCGTTGTAATTGTTTTTCATCGATGTGATGACGCCTCAATTGCTTACTCTCAGGATAATGCTTAATTTATGTGATGAAAATAAATATTGCCAACCTAATTGTTTGTTATGGTTTGGATATTTTTTACGTAACAAATGCGGCATGTAAGCGCCGCTATATAAGGGGTTTTTCAGATCTAATTGCAGATAACTATCAACTAATTGTATTTGAGAACGTAATTGCGGTATGAGCTCTACTGCAAGCGTTACAACACGGTTTTTACCTCCTTTGCCATCCCAAATTCGAATGCAGTTATAGTCAAAGTCAATATCGTGTACTCGTAAACGCAGTACCTCCATTAATCGCATACCACACTTTAAAAAAATTATTTATTTCTTGCTGCGTTAAAACTACCGGTAGTTTAGTTGCTCGTTTGCTCTTAACAAAACTTAATGATAATGAAAGTGGCTTTTTAATCACTTCTTTAAATAAAAAGCTCAACGCATTTAAAGCTTGTGTTTGAGTGTTAGGAGCAACATTTTGTTGATTGACTAAGTGATTTAAAAAAAGTTCGACCTCATTATCTCCCATCGTTGTTGGGTGCCTCATTGAGTTAAATCGAATAAACGAAGCTACCCAGTATAAGTACGCTTTAATAGTACTTTTAGCATAACGTTTTAGATACATTTGTTCGGCTATCATAGTTAAAAAAGGTGATTTCATGATATGAATCTCTGGTAAAAGTTTACTGTATATATAGACAGTGTTTGTTGTTTTGTCCAATATTACTGATCTCCACCATTTCGGTGTATTTATGTATTGGATAATAATAATTTCCAGTTAACTAATTGTTTACAGGTGTTTATTTGATGGTTAAGATAAATGCACTGTAATATATGGACATTTGTCGGTTTATAAAGCGACAAATGTCGTAGACAAAATTGTTATACGTTTCAGGAGTTCAGTGTTGGCAAAGGTTATATTGCAAGGTTTTATAGTCGTACCCGATTCAGATCTTGAGGTAGTAAAACGAGAGTTGGTGACGCATAAAAGTCTCACATTAAAAGAGGCTGGTTGTTTAATTTTTACTGTCACACCTGATGAAAGCAATCACAATAAATTTATTGTTTACGAAGAGTTCATCAATCAAACAGCCTTTGATATCCATCAAGCTAGAGTTAAATCATCTAAATGGGGTGATGTAACTAAAAACGTAGAAAGACATTATCAAATAAGTAGTAGTGACTAAACGTATAACAAGGCATTCAAACGGAAAATTTACAGTTGGCTGTTTTTCGTTCCTCAAACATTTTAGCCAACTCTAATTTTCCGCTTAATGCGGCGTTAGGAGTACCAATGAGACCGTGTATATTTCTAGCTTTGTGCATTGCTTCGTTGAATGTATTCGCAATAGATAAGAGTCAATATACACCTGAACAATTGTTTGTGATTGGCACTGAATTATTTAAAGAAGAAAGAAAAGAATTTAACCCTAAATTGGGGCTAGAATTTATACTTGAATCGGCGAAATTCAAATATGAACATGCTCCTTTCGGGTTGTGTGTTTCCCTATCAACTACAAAAGAAATTTTGGATTTAAAAGAAGCTTATTCGTGGTGCTACGTCGCTGAAAAAATTGGCAACAAATATTCGAAAATGGCAGCGGAAAGAAGTAAGGAAATATTAGGTAAAATACTTTTTGATGATGGTGTTGAAGCGGTTACTGAAGCAAAAGAGTTAGGAAAATTAAAGTACAGTCAATAAGGTACACCTAACAAACGCATTAAAAAATGGACGTCTAACAGTTGGCTGGCGCTCATTCTTCGCTAAGTTTAGCCAACTGTTATCCGCCACTTATGCGGGCTGTTAGTTCTCAAGGATGAACATTTTGAAAATAATTGTAGTTTGCATATTAATCATATTGTTCGTGTTCTATTGGATTCGTCCACTGGCTAACCCTGACGTTACAAAATATTACCCCCCAATCATATATTCTGATGAGACCTATTTTTCAATTTCGATCCCAGTGGAAATCGATTTAAAGGATGGTAAACGATCATTCATAGAATTGTTTAAAGCTTATGGTTTCAGCGGCAATGGCCCATCTATAGAGCAAGTAGTGAGAGCAAATACAAATTTTGCATCTGTTCAATTTGATAGCGAAGGAGATGCATTTGTTATGTATACGTCAAATGAAGAGCAGTATTTGTCGGTTTTAAATGAACTAGGCTGTATGGAAGAAATTGCCTGTTTAAAAAAGTGGCTAAAAACCGCGCGATGGGTGTTGATTAAAGAATGAGAACTAACAAAAACATCAACTGGAAAACTACTCGCTGCAACTTCGTTGCAAAAGCGCTCGTATTTTCCAGTTATATTAAGCGTTAGAGTTTCAAGGAAGATTAATGAAAAAGTTCTGGTTATTTATTTTTCATTTAGCATTAGTTGCTTCTTTCGATGCAAATGTATCTGACAAGATAAATTGGAAAGGTTTAGCTGAGATTAATCACCATACACTCGCCATAAAATCTGGTGATTACATTAGGTCAACGTTCCCTGAACTTGAAAATGTTGAGATTAAACTAATTAAGGTTAATGCTAGTTATTCCTTCCAGCACCAACATTCCAACCTGAATGTTATGTTTATGCACTCTGATTCACTTGTAGATGGTTCAAGCCATAAACGTACCGTTTATGTTGATGATAAAGCTCAAGAAATTGAAATGAATATGATTCACTATATATTCTTAGATTTTAACGAGAATGGCGAGGCTATAAATCACCGTGTAGAGGAGGTTCCTTTTCACGGCTCACAAAAAGATTTCGAGAAAGAGTTTCAGAAACTCTAACAAGTTACTCAAAAGGACGCAAAACGCTTGGCTTGTGCTCCTTCGTCGCTAATTTTAGCCAAGCATTTATGCGCCCATTAGTAAGGCGTTATACATCAATGGAGTTGAATCAAATATGGGCATCATAAAACGAAATTGTCCTCATTGCGAAACTAAATCAATGGCTTTTAGCGCCATCTCTGCAATACAGAAACATGGTTCAGATGTGTGGTTAACCTCATTTCGATGCAATGGTTGCCATGGAGGATATTTTGCAGAAATTCAAAACGAATTAATGGATCTCCAAAAGAAATTGATGGGAATATAGAAAATAACCAATACTGTAGAACCATTAGAGAATACCCTCGAAAAATAGAAACTAGCATCCCAGAATTTTTACCCGATAATGTTCAGAATTTTTTCTCTCAAGCCATCTCAGCTTTACGATCTGAAAACTTTGACTCAGCATCCATGATGTCTAGAAAAGTACTAGAGGTGTCAGTTAAAAAAATTCACCCTGAAAGTCAGGGATCACTTTATAAAAGGATAGAATCCTTAGAAAGTGATGGGTTAATAACAGGAGACTTAAAAGATTGGGCACATATTATACGTGAGGACGGTAATGAATCTGCGCATGAGGAAGAGCCAGTAACAAGAGAGTTTGCTGAAGAAATAATATCTTTTACAGAGTTGTTTTTATTATACGTTTTTACTATGCCTGGTATGGTAAAAGCTAAAAAACCAGAAAATGATGTATAACAAGAGACTATGGCGTCAATAGTTAATTATTAACTTTTGGCGCTTCCCACATTACACCGTCTCTTAGCATCGAATTTAATATCACAATCATCTTTCTAATACAGGCGATGATGGCTACTTTTTTGGGTTTCCCTGCTGCCAATAAACGTTGATATGTTACTTTGAAAACTGGGTTTGATTGCATCGCTGACATCATCGCCATGTATAAAACCGTTCTCACTTGAGGTCGACCACCCTGAATTTTTCGATGGCCTTTATATCGACCACTTTCTCGGTTCATTGGGGCAACACCAATCAGGCTACTTGCTTGTTTGCTGTTGATGTAACCCAGTTCAGGTAGGTTACTGATGATTGATGCAGCAGTTATTTTTCCAATACCAGTCATACTCTGTAATATAATATTTTTAGCTTGGTATTCAGGGCAGCTTTCAATGAGTTTAACGATTTTTACTTCAATCTTTTTTATCTGATTATTAAATAAAGTTAGTACTGGTTTGATTGTCATCGCCAGTGCTTTGGGCATTATTTGTAAGCGATTTTTCTCCATTGTTTGCATCGTAAGCAACTGGTTACGTCGAGTCACTAAATCACTCATTGCCTGCATGGTATCTGGCTTAAGCTGTGATAATTTAGGTTTAATCGCTTCACTATAATGCGCAATTAATTGCGCATCAAGCTTATCGGTTTTGGCTCGTTGACCTATTGCTCCCGCAAACCGTTTAACATGAATAGGGTTAGCGATTGTGAAAGGTAAATTGGCATTAGCGCAAGCCAAAATAAAGGGCATTTCAAGCCTACCAGTGGCTTCAATTACGATGCGCTCAGGCTTGTATTTCTTAATCGTTTTGACGGCTTCTTTAATGCCTTTATCATCATTTGGAGCAGTGAAGTAAATGTCCAATGGACGGATATAAATATCGAGTTGGTACTTTCCGGTATCAACACCTACGTTTATGTTTTGCTTTGTTTTTGTATTCATAATAAGCTAACTCTTACTTGCATAATGCGGGTTCGAGACCCAGTAGACTATTCGAGTGTGGTGCTTGGAGTCCTTTGTCGCGTTCGTTCTTGTTATCGGTCTCTCAACAGAGGAGCCTTTGCTCAATCGAACTACGACAAGGGAAGCTTAAGTTGCTGCTTAAGCCTAGGTCTCACATTACCCGAAATGGGGTTTAAATAGTAATTAAGATGGGTGTATTATCCATACAAGCAGTTCAAGAGGGACTTTTTACAGTTTGCTCGGTTTCGCTTCGCTACACATTTTAGCAAACTAATAAAAAGCCCCTTAACGTGGGCGTTAGCCATACATAAGGAGCTGCATGAACGCTATAGAAAAGGTTAAAAAATTAGTATGGAATCTTGGCGCTATTCTATTTTTTATATGGTTTGGATTTAAGGCCATAGCTTATGGGATGGATATTCTAGGAGTTGAAGGCCCATCATTATGCTCATATACCTACGTAGCTGAATTTGCTTCCCCTAATGGTAAAAAAATTGCCAAGCTTGGCTATTCAGATTGCGGAGCTACAACTAACTGGCAAACTGGAGTAAACATTGTAGATGTGGAATCAGGCAAAGAATATAACGGATTTTTTGGGTTGGACGGCAAGCCTGAAAATTTAACAGTGGTCTGGACGTCAGATAAAGAATTAACTTTTAGTGACTTTTCATTAGATAAGTTACTTTGGTTCAATCAAGATTACATGTCGGGTGTAAAAGTAAAAGTAAAAGTCGAGGCTAGCATGGCTAGCATGGCTAACAAGCAAATTCATCCGACGCCAAAAAGCGCCACGGCTGATTAGGGCGTTATAATGAAAGGGAGATAGCGTATGAGTGATTTAATCGGATTTCTATTGGTGATACCTGTTTTGGTACTTATCGCAGTTGGGTTTCATTATTGGCTCAGAAACCGTATTTTGGCTATTGTTATTCCAACTTTAGTGGTGTCCTTATTACTACCCATTATTGATTACTTTGTGCTTGGTTATATTGACCCATTCACAATAATTGCAGTAATTATCGTAGCGATATTAATGCTTGTGATTTCCGTAATGGTATCAGTATTTTTTAAAAAACACAGGCAACTTAAAGAGCAAGGACTGTAGCATTTGCAATATAACAAACAAATGTTGCAGACCCAAACTCGCGACCATTGCTCTTGCTTCACAGAGTATAGGCTACAAGGTTGTGCAGCAAATTCGGAAGTTATGTTTTAAATAGGTGAATGAATGACTGAACGGGAAATTGCTCTAACCATATTTATCATCATTGGCATTTATTTGATGCTTACGGGTAAAATTAATGTCACTGTTTCTATTGGTCAGTCTGGAATTAATTCTCACGTAAGAGCCGGCTCCCCGGAAACACCTATTAAAACTCAAGGAATAGCGGTCAGGATTCTTGGGTTTGCTATTTCTGTAATCTCTTTTTGGTGCTATCTGTATTTATAACATTGTGGTGAAAGCGCTTTGTAGCTATAAAACATAACAATCACATTAAGTCGGTCGCAAGCTTTCTTGAACATTATTGCCCGTAGAAATAAAAAGACACCCATTTTAAATTTTGCATTTCCAATAAGAATTTAGTGCCCGCTTTGGGCAGGTAAATTAAGGTGAGTGTTTCCTTAAAAAGAAAGGTGCTTATTTACGTGCAACTAAGCGTGTCTCATAGATGCTATCGTTTTATTAAAAACGCCCACTAATGTTAAACTACAAAAAATTTAATTACTTAATATTACCATGGCATTTTATCTTCCTCTTTTACAGCCTCATTTTAAACACATTGAAATCGGCGATACGCTAACATCGCTTTGGAGCGGGTGTGGCAGTATTGTTGAGTGCACGCTTGATGCCGAGCCATGTGTTATCAAAGCGATTAAAATACCAAGCCACATAAACCATCCTAAAATTAAGCAAAGCGAATTTGCATTAAAAAGAAAGCAGCAATCTTATTGCGTTGAATACAACTTTTATAAGCGTTACAGCCCGTTTTTACCTAATAAAGCAAAAAGTATTGAATGTGTAAGTGCAATTAATAGCGGCGATGATTATGCGCTGGTATTTAAAAACTTTACCAAACATGGTTTTGCTCAAGCAAGCTCTCTTCACATAAAGGCAATACTCACTTGGTTAGCACACTTTCATGCGTTTAATTTAAATAAGCCTGCAACAGGTTTATGGCAACAAGGGAATTATTGGCATTTAAGCACACGCCCTGATGAGTATAAAAAGCTTGATGAAGCGTTAGATGAAAAGTCCGATATTAAAAATGCGGCACACAAATTAGATAAAACACTGCAAGCATCTCACTTTAAAACCCTTATACATGGCGATGCTAAACTTGCCAATTTTGCTGCAAGTGAGCAAAGCGAAATACTCGCTTATGACTTTCAATATGTAGGCGCAGGCGTAGGTGTTACAGATGTAATGTACTTTATGACGAGTTGCTTTAACGAAGAGCAGTTACATAAGTATGCTGATACGCATTTAGCTTATTATTTTTCGCAGTTTAAAAATGCACTTAAAGTTTATCAGCCAACCATAATAGCTGACGATGTAATAGCTCAATGGCAAGAGTTATGGTCAATAACATGGGCTGATTTCTATCGCTTTTTAGCAGGGTGGAGCCCAACGCATTTTAAAATAAATAGTTATATGATGGCGCAAGTAAACACAACGTTAGCAAATAACAATTTATAAACACGGTGGGTTGATGACTTGCATAAATATCAAGCAAATCAATACATTTTGGCACGATCTATGAAAACTTATTTAAAATTGCAGGTCAAATGACCTTTTTTAATATAAAATACCGCCAATTCTTGTATCAGTAGGTTTTTATCATGTCAATTCACGTAATTTCACACCCTCTAGTTCAACACAAATTAGGCTTAATGCGCGCTCACGGTATAAGTACTAAAAGCTTTCGTGAATTATGCTCTGAAGTGGGTACGTTATTAACTTACGAAGCAACGAAAAACCTACCGCTAGAAGATAACGAGATTACTGGCTGGGACGGCAATAAATTAAAAGTAGAGCACATTAAAGGTAAAAAAATTACGGTAGTGCCCATTTTACGCGCTGGTCTTGGCATGATGGATGGCGTTATGCAGTTATTACCAGCGGCTAAGGTAAGTGTTGTGGGCCTTGAGCGTAACGAAGAAACACTTGAGCCAGTACCTTACTTTGAAAAGTTAGTAGGCAATATTGATGAACGTTTAAGCTTAGTGATCGACCCTATGCTTGCCACTGGCGGCTCTATGATTGCAACAATTGATATGCTTAAAAAAGCAGGCTGTAAAGACATTAAAGTCATTGTACTTGTAGCTGCGCCAGAAGGCGTAGAAAAAACTTTAGAAGCTCATCCAGATATTGAAATATTTACCGCCTCAGTGGATAGCCACCTAAACGATAAAGGTTATATTATCCCAGGTCTTGGTGATGCAGGCGACAAAATATTTGGTACGGTTTAGGAGTATTCAGTGCAAAATAACGCCACTTTTTCTGTAAAAACCATTTTAACAGGCGCTCAAATGCTGTTTGTAGCATTTGGTGCGTTAGTGTTAGTACCTTTATTAACAGGGCTTGACCCCAGTGTCGCTTTGTTTACGGCGGGTGTAGGGACTTTACTATTTCAGGTAGTGACGAAAGGCAAAGTGCCTATATTTTTAGCATCATCGTTTGCGTTTATTGCGCCTATTATCGCCTCAGTACAAATGTGGGGCGTACCAGCCACCATGGGAGGCTTAATGGCTGCAGGTGGCGCTTATATGTTGTTGGCATTGTTGGTTAAATTTAAAGGGGTGGCAACACTTCATAAAATTTTGCCGCCAGTGGTTGTGGGCCCTGTTATTATGGTAATTGGTTTAGCCCTAGCGCCGGTTGCGGTAAATATGGCAATGGGTAAAAGTGGCGACGGCAGTATTGAACTCATCGCGTACGATAAAGCCATTATTATTTCGCTGTTTTCTCTTGTTGTAACACTTATTTTTGCGGTATGGGGGAAAGGTGTTTATAAGCTTATACCTATATTAGCAGGTGTTATATCGGGCTATGTTTTGTCGCTTGTAATGGGTGTGGTGGAATTTAGCAGCGTAAATCAAGCGAGCTGGTTGGCTGTACCAAACTTCACATGGCCAGAATTTAAATGGCAAGCCATATTATTTATGGTACCTGTAGCCATTGCCCCTGCTATTGAACATATTGGCGATATGATGGCTATTAGCCAAGTAACCAATAAAGATTTTTTAAAAAAACCAGGCTTACATCGCACTTTATTTGGTGATGGTTTAGCCACTGCAGCAGCGTCAATGTTTGGTGGGCCGCCTAATACAACCTACTCAGAAGTGACAGGCGCAGTTATGCTGACCAAAAACTTTAATCCTAAAGTGATGATGTGGACTGCCATTATTGCGATTGTGCTGGCATTTGTAGCTAAAATGGGCGCTGGTTTACAAACTATTCCTGTACCTGTAATGGGCGGCATTATGATTTTGTTGTTTGGCTCAATTGCGGTAGTGGGCTTAAATACATTGGTTAAATCGGGTGATGATTTAACTGCACCCCGTAATTTAAGTATTGTGGCACTTATATTAGTATGCGGGATTGGCGGGATGCACATTGGTGGTAGCCAATTTAGCTTAGAAGGGGTTAGCTTGTGCGCCATTTTAGGTATTGTACTTAATCTAGTATTGCCAAAAGCCGAGCCAGAAACTGATTAATCTTGCACTGTATGTAAAATTTACGCACCAAAATAGCGCATATTAATTGCGCTATTTTTGTAAGTTATTAAAAATATTATAAAAATAATAGTGGTCTAGTACCTGCATTTGTTACTTCATACTATAAGGAGTGACTATGTCAGAGGCCAGTATTGTGGATATAACCCCATTTTTAGCAAAGCACCAATTGCCTTTAAAGTATCAGTACCTTAGCGAGCAATTTTTTATTCCCCTTGCACACGATATTCTAGAATCCAAAAAAAATAATACCCCTATATTTGTCGCAATAAATGGCTGCCAAGGCTCAGGAAAAACCACCCTTGCGGATTTTTTAGTTACTTGGTTTAGTAACAACACCCCCTTTACCAGTGTCGCGCTTTCTATTGACGATTTTTACTTATCCAAATCTCACCGCCAAGGTCTCGCTAAAGACGTACACCCATTATTCGCTACCCGCGGCGTGCCTGGCACCCACGATGTAGGATTAATGAATACCACCATAAGCCGGTTACTTGCAAAGGAAGTGGGCGTACCTTTGCCTAAATTTGATAAGCATTGTGATGACTGCAGCCCCGAGCAAACATGGCAATGTAATGATAAGCCCATCGATATTATTATTTTAGAAGGTTGGTGTGTTGGCAGTGAGCCACAACCGTTATTTTCTTTAAGTGAGCCTATAAACGAGCTTGAAACACAGCACGATAAAGAAGGTGTGTGGCGACGCTGTGTTAACAGTTGCCTAGCAAATGAATACAAAAGTGTGTTTAGTAAAATAGATTACACGGTGATGCTCAAAGCGCCGAGCTTTGAAGATGTATTTAAGTGGCGCCAAGAACAAGAGCAAAAGCTTATTGCCGCTAAAGGCGAGGGCGATGGCACCATGAGTGATGATCAATTGCTGCACTTTATTTCACACTTTGAGCGTATCACTCGCGAAAATTTAAACACCTTAAGCGCTAAAGCAAACGCTCTTATTGAGCTTGATAGTAATCGTGATATTAGTGCTATGCATTTGACCAGCGATGATACTCTGCAACCTATTATATTTACCGATTTAGATGGCACACTGCTCGATCATGGCGATTACAACACTAAAAATATCAGTGGCTTGCTGCAAGATTTGCAAGCCGCCCACATTCCTGTGGTGTTTAATACTAGCAAAACATTTTGCGAAGTGGTTGAACTTAAAAACGAGCTTAATATTCAACAGCCTTTTATTGTTGAAAATGGCGCGGCGGCTTATTTACCCGTAGATTATTTTGAGCTTAAACCCATTGGCTGCAAGCAAGTAGGGGCGTATTGGTGTTATGCATTTGCAACACCGCTGTCTGACTTATTGAGCGATTTAGACTCGTTAAGTAACGAATACAAAGCAAACTATAAATTATTTAGTGACTTATCGAGCGAGCAAATATCATCCCTCACAGGGCTTAATGAAGCGCAGGCAAGGCGCGCTCAAACACGCGAGTTTTCAGACCCACTTTATTGGCATGGAAGCGATGAATTACTAAATTCGTTTGTAAACGATGTAAAAGCACTAGGCTACGAAATAAAAATAGGCGGGCGCTTTATACATATTGCTAAAAACACCGATAAAAGCGCTGCACAGCAGTGGTTAGTTAAACAAATTTCACAACATTTTAGAAAGCCTCTCACGGTAATTGCACTCGGTGATAGTGACAACGATAAGCAGATGCTAGAGCAAGCTGATATCGCGATTATTATCCATAACCCAAGCAGTAAAAAGCCGGTTAAGTTATCTCACAATAAGGCGCGTTATTCACAATCTCCCGCTCCACAGGGTTGGATTGAAGAAATAACCACATTGCCTTGTATTAGCAGCATTTTAAATACTATTGAGGAGCAGAAATCACATGGCTGATTTTTATCAAAATGGCATTATTACAACTTTACATAACATTGCCGATAGGCCGGTAGAAGCACTAGAAGAAGAGCTAATTGGTTTTAGCAAGCAACGGCCTATGGGGTTAATACTCCCTTCGTTATTTAGCGAGCTTGAAGGCCCAGCGTTACAGAATATTGTAAAAGAACTTAGAGATGTACCCTATTTATCACAAATTACCATAGGTTTAGACAGGGCAGATGAGTCACAGTATCGCCATGCTTTGGGCTTTTTTAAAGAGCTGAATCAAAATCACAAAGTCTTATGGAATGATGGCCCACGCTTACAAGCGCTCGATAAAGAATTACAGGCGCTAGGTGTGGCGCCCAGAGAACTTGGAAAAGGTAGAAACGTGTGGTATTGCATGGGTTATAAATTAGCTACCTCAGAGGTGGAGTCGATAGCACTGCACGATTGCGATATTTTAACTTACGATAGAGGGCTGTTAGCACGTTTAATATACCCTGTTGCACATCCTCGTTTTAATTACGAATTTTGTAAAGGCTTTTACCCGCGTACTGCAAACGGCAAAATTAATGGCCGTGTGTCGCGCTTATTGGTAACGCCGTTATTACGCTCATTCAAAACTATTTTAGGCAATACCGACTATCTTGAGTACATGGATACCTTTAGATACCCGTTAGCAGGGGAGTTTTCGTTTAGACGTGATGTGCTAAACGATATTCGTATCCCGAGTGATTGGGGACTAGAAATTGGCGTGCTAAGTGAAATGTACCGCAATTATTCGCATAATCGCTTATGCCAAGTGGATATTGCAGATAACTACGACCATAAGCATCAGGAGCTTTCTCTTAATGATCAAAATGCTGGCTTATCAAAAATGTCGATAGACATAACAAAGGCGTTGTTTAGAAAGTTAGCTACTCAAGGGGTTACATTTACCAGTGAAACTATTCGGTCTTTAAAAGCAACGTATTATCGTATTGGTTTAGACTTTATAGAAACCTACCACAACGATGCAATAATGAACGGGTTAAACCTAGATGTGCACCAAGAAGAAAAGGCCGTAGAAATGTTCGCCAAAAATGTTATGGAAGCAGGGCAGCACTTTTTAGATAACCCGATGGAAGCGCCATTTGTGCCAAGTTGGAACCGAGTTGTATCGGCCATGCCTGATGTGTTTGAGCGCTTAAAAGAAGCGGTAGATCTGGATAATAAAGAATTTAGTGAATAAATAAAACAATAATAAGGGGCGCGTGTGAATACAGTAAGTGAATTATTTTTACAGCGGGTAGAGCAACATCTGCACATCATTTATAAAGATGTTGAGCTGCCATTGAGTATTACAGAGCTGGCTGAGCAGCTTATTACTATAATTTTAGGCGACAGCCCGCTGCGCGACCCTACGCCCCATACTAACCGGTGGGATGAGCAAGATATTGTTTTAATAGCCTATGGCGATTCTATTATTAAGCATGATGAGGCAGATCAAGCCGTTGCAAAACCACTTGAAGCCCCCCTAAAAACCTTGCACCGATTTATAAAAGAGCAGTGCGATATGCAGCTCAACGCTTTACATATATTGCCGTTTTACCCGTATAGCTCTGATGAGGGGTTTGCGGTAATGAACTACGTACAAGTCAATGAGTCGTTAGGGGATTGGCAAGACATAAGAAATATTGCCAAAGATGTAAAACTAATGGCAGATTTAGTAATTAACCACTGCTCTAGCCGAAGTGTATGGTTTGAAAACTTTTTAAACGATTTAGACCCAGGCAAAGATTACTTTAAAACAGCAAGTTTAACCGATGATTTAAGTAACGTAGTTCGCCCACGTACGTCACCGCTATTAAATACGGTAACCACACCAAGCGGCGAAAAACATGTATGGTGTACGTTTAGTCACGACCAAGTTGATTTTGATTTTGGTAACCCGGAAGTTTTAAAAGAGTTTATACGCATTATTCGCCACTATTTAGATAATGGCGTCCGTTTATTCAGGCTAGATGCGGTTGCGTTTTTATGGAAACAGCTCAATACAAACTGTATTAATTTACCCCAGACCCACGAGGCCGTTAGGCTCATACGCACGCTTATAGAGCATACTGAGCCAAGTGTTGTCATAATTACCGAAACAAACATACCAAACCAAGAAAACCTTTCATATTTTGGTAATGCTAACGAAGCCCATAGCATTTATAATTTTGCCTTACCGCCTTTATTACTGCATACCTTACTCAGTGGCGATAGTACAGCCATTAAGCATTGGATGATGAGTATGCCGCCTGCACAAAATGGCACCACCTATTTTAATTTTATTGCCTCACACGATGGCATAGGGCTTAGACCAATAGAAGGCTTGTTACAGCCTAGCGAAGTGGCATCATTGGTGAGTACGTCTATGCAATTTGGTGGGCGTGTATCAATGCGCACCAGCAACGATGGTACACACACACCGTATGAACTAAACATTGCACTTTTTGATGCATTACAAGGTACGCACAATGGGCAAGATAAGTTTGGCCTTGAGCGGTTTATGTGTGCACACGCCATTATGTTTGCCCTTGAAGGGATACCTGGGCTTTATATTCATAGTTTGCTTGGCACTACAAACGATTACGGACGCTTTGAAAACTCCCAGCATAATCGTGCAATTAACCGACACCGTTGGCAAGAGTCAAAGTTATTATCGGCTTTAGGTGATAAATATAGCCATCATCACAAAGTGTTTAATGGTATTAAGCACTTATTAGGTATTCGTAAAAAACAAAGTGCATTTCATCCAAATGCCACGCAATTTACGCTGCATCTAGCGGGGGGGTTATTTGGTTTTTGGCGGCAAAGTATAGATAGGCGCCAAAGTATATTTTGCGTTTATAACATAAGTGATAAACCACAAGTACTTACCCTTGCAGATTTAAACTTAATTAACACCCAGCAATGGTTTGATTTAGTGGCTGATGAAACAATAAGCGAAGA
Source organism: Pseudoalteromonas sp. S3785 (assembly GCF_005887365.1). Taxonomy (NCBI): domain Bacteria; kingdom Pseudomonadati; phylum Pseudomonadota; class Gammaproteobacteria; order Alteromonadales; family Pseudoalteromonadaceae; genus Pseudoalteromonas; species Pseudoalteromonas sp. S3785. Next base: position 44,659 of record NZ_PNCT01000038.1, read on the forward strand.
TCAAATCACCATAGAGCTTGAGCCGTATCAAAGTGTATGGTTAAGTAATATTAAATAAAGTGCAGTAATACCAAATTGCAAAATAGATCACATAATTAAGCGCATTGGTATAAAAAGGCTCGCAGTGCGAGCCTTTAACTTAATTAATAAACGTTGTTACTAATTATAAGCTGTAGCTTAAGTTAATGTAGCCAAAGCGGCCAATGTTATCGTAACTTGCAGAGCCTGCACCTGTACCACGAGTGCCGTACGGAAGCTTACGATTGAATAGGTTATCAACACCTACTTTTACGCCTAAACCATTATCGAAACTGTAACCCACTGTCATATCGGTAATAAAGTATTTACCGTAAGACATTTGGTTACTTGGGTTAGGGTTGCTGGCAAGCTCAACATTTGTGTATAAATCAACTTCGCTGATAAAGCGAGTTTCAACCGTTGAATAAAAGTTATCCATGGCATAGCTAACTGATAGGTTAGTTTGCCATTTAGCTTCGCCAGTTGTACCCGCGTACTCAATATAAGAACTAGGATCATCTTGGAACGGGTAGTCTTTACGCTCAATAAGGTAAGTACCGACTAAACGGGTTTTAAAGCTCCCTTCAAGGGCATCAAAGTCATAGCCTAATTCAAAATCAACACCAGACGCCTTTTGACCAGCTACGTTAAGTACTGAGTTTTGAATTAATGAAATTTCACCACTGGCGTTACGTGTAATTAAATTACAGTATTGGTTGTCTATGCCTGTCGTGCTATCTACACAGCGATCAAGAATGTCTTGCGCCTCAATTGAGTCAATGGCGTCTTCTAGATCAATTTCCCAGTAATCAATTGTCAGCACAGCGTTTTCTAAAAACATCGGTTGATAAACAATACCAACCGTTGTACTTGTAGACTCTTCACCTTTTACATCACGGTTACCACTGCTTAAACCATCTAATGATGCAGAGTCATAATCTGAGTTAAAGTCACTCGCTACACCTAACGCTGCACAGTTTGCAGAGCGAGTTGCAGCATTCGATAAGTCACCTAAGTTTTCAGCGCGACACGGGTCATCTACATTGTAGAAAGTTTGGCTTGCTGCACCAAAGACTTCACTGATGTTTGGCGCACGAAGGGCTGCAGATTGCGTTACACGTACACGTAGTTCATCGTTTACAGTCCAATCAAGGCCCAGTTTCCAGCTAGTTGCTTCGCCAATTGTACTGTAATCAGCATGACGTACTGCGGTATCAAGTACTAAATCTTGAATAAGCGGTAAATCAGTTAAAATAGGCATAGTCGCTTCAAAAAATACTTCACGCACATTAAACGAGCCTTTATCTTCGCCTAATGCGTTAAAGAACGTACCTTCTGCGTTATCTGGCTCTTTTGTTTCGCTTTCTTCTTTACGGTATTCAGCACCAAATGCAACACCTACATAACCTGCTGGTAATTCAAAAATAGCGCCATTAGCAAGTGAGCCCGAAACCACGGTTTGCTTAATAGTTGATGTGCCTACAGATACTGTATTTATATAATCAATTGCTTGTTGAGATGGCGCGCCAAAACCCATAATGTTTACCGGTACACAACCATCAGCTTGTGCTGCAGCGCTGCGACATACTATGTTGCCATCGGTATCTTCAACGGCATCAAGGGCATTAAAGTAGTTGGCTAAAATCATGTTAGCGCCGTTTTCGCGCTCAAGATCTGTTTGACCGTAAACAAGTGAAGTATCTAATTCCCAATCTTCAAACACAGTCCCTTTTAGGCCTGTAACAAAGCGGGTTGTTTCACGGGTATTGTTTTCAACACGGCGACCAAGATCACTCATCATGCGGTTAACCATGATTGAGTCAACGCCTTCCTCTTCCATACGTGCTTTGATAGCTGGGTCTAGGTAAGGGTTATCAATTTTAATGCTGTTGTCGCTGTCAAAAAAGAAAAACGTTGGTTGGCCGATGCTTTCGCCTTGGCTGTTCACGTATTTTGCATCAAAGTAGACGTTTAAGTCGTCGGTCACATCGTAGTTAACTTTAAAGTTTACATTGTAACGCTCAAACTCAGGTTGTATTTCTTCAAATTGACCTAAATTGAAAAAGTCACAATTTGCACATGAAAGGCCATCTACATTATTGCCAATATATAGGTCACGTGCGCTGCTATCCGGATTAAAGCTATTAGTATATCCTTCTTCAAGTGCGTAAACGCCCGCGTTGTTAATCGCGTAGTAACCTGCATTAGGTGTTAATATTTTATCAGGAAAATCAGCACTATCTTTGTTAGCTTCCGTTTGAGCTTGGTTACGTAAATTCGAAAAAGATGTGCTAGTCCAAGGGTGGTCAAGTGCGTTTAATGAATCCTGAGCTGAGTACTCAATAGCAAATGCAGCATTACCGCGGGCATTATCAAAGTTAGAACCGTACGAAAAAGTGGCTTTTTCGTTGTTGTAGCTGTTTAAATCGGCAAAACCACGGGTAACACTAAAGTCCATGCCTTCAATGTTGTCTTTTAATATAAAGTTTACAACACCTGTCACCGCATCAGCACCGTACACAGCTGATGCACCACCAGTGATGATTTCTACGCGCTCAACCCATACGCTTGGGATTGTGTTTGTATCTACCGCTTGAGAGCCGGCTGAACTAGATACATGGCGCTTACCATTTACAAGTACTAAGGTACGGTCGGTACCCATGTTACGTAAATCAAGAATGTTTAAACCAGCAGTACCAATAAAGCGGCCTGAGTTAGCCATTGAATACGTATTGCCAAGTGCTGGTAAGTTATTTAGCGCTTCACCAATGTTTACAGCGCCAGTATTAACTAGCTGCTCGCCGCTTATAACTGTTACTGGTGCTGGTGCAATAGCGCCTTCACGTAAAATACGCGAACCCGTTACTTCAACGCGTTCAATTTTTGTCGCTTGCTCATCTTGTGCAAGTACAGAATTACTCGCTGTTGCAGCAGCAGTAATTAATGCACATTTAATGCTAGTAGAAAGTAAATTATGACGTTTCATGTGTTTCCCAAAGGAGATTTTATAATAATTTGATACATTAAATTTTAACTAAATACAGTGTGCATTTAGCCAAAGCCCTATAACTTTTGTTATAGGGCTGGCGATTATTGCATGTGGAAACTATGAATAGAAGGGTCGTAATTTATTCTTTTTCAGTAAGTTAACTCTTTATTAAATTGTTTAAAGTTGAAGTTTGTTGCGTTTGATGAAATAGTTGGTTGTTATTATCTTGTGTTGTTTTGTTAGGAGTTAGAGCGAGTTTTTGGTGTGTTTATTTATTTTTTACTTGGTTTACATCTAATCTTCTTTTAAGTTTGTTTTTTGAGTTTGATTTAACTTTGTAGATATTTTAGTGGTCTTTAGTGCTTAGCTTATTAACCTAATGGTTGGTTAATGCTTGCGCTTATATGTGTTTTTTATGTAACTCCTTTACAGTGCAGGTTCTTAAAAAAAGAACATAATGAAGCAGTTATTAGCCACTTAAAACTATAAATTGAGTAAATTTCATCTAAAAAAAAAGGCCCAATTAAGGGCCTTTCTAGGGAGAGTTAAAAATTAAAAGTCGTATGATAAATTTACGTAGCCAAAACGGCCAATATTATCGTAACTTGCACTACCACTTCCTGTACCGCGTGTACCGTATGGAAGCTCTCTGTTAAATACGTTATCTACGCCTAATTTAACACCCATACCATTATCAAAGTTATAACCTACTGTTATATCTGAAATGATATAAGTACCATAGTTCATTAAGCTATTAGGATTAGGGTTATCTTCAAGCTCTTGCTCAGTATATAAGCTAACTTCTTCAATATAGCGAGTGCTTAAAGAGGTGTAGAAACGCTCATAGCTGTACTCTATATTAATGTTAGCTTGCCACTGTGCTTCGCCAGTTGTACCCGAATATTCAATGAACTCCTCTGGTTCATCTTGAAATGGGAACTCTTTACGCTCAATTAAGTAAGTACCAATTAAGCGGGTTGCAAAACTACCTTCAAGGGCATCAAAGTCATAAGCTAGTTCAAAATCAATACCAGAAGCTTCTTGGCCTGATACGTTTAAAACTGAGTTTTGAATTAACGTAATTTCACTGTTAGCATCACGTGTGATTAAGTCACAATATTGATTTGAAATGCCTGAAGTACTATCGACACAGCGATCTAGAATTTCTTGAGATGCAATTGTAGAAATCGCATCTTCTAGCTCTATTTTCCAGTAATCTACCGTTAATACTGCATTTTCTATGAAATCAGGCTGGTACACTATACCTATTGTTGTACTTGTTGACTCTTCACCTTTAACGTCACGGTTACCGCTTTGTAAGCCTTCAAGTGTTTGCGAATCGTAGTCTGATTCAAAGCCAACGGGTACACCAAGTGCAGCACAGTTAGCACGGCGTGTGTCGCTATTTTGTAAATCATCTAAGTTATCGGCTAAACAAGGATCATCTACGTTATAGAAAGTTTGGCTAGGTGCGCCAAAAATTTCACCAATATTAGGCGCTCTTAGTGCTTCTGACTGTGTTAATCGCAAGCGTAATTGGTCATTAACAGTCCAATCTAAGCCAAGCTTCCAGCTTGTTGCATCACCAATAGTGCTGTAATCAGCGTAACGTACAGCTGCATCCAGTACTAAATCTTGAACAAAAGGAAGGTCAGAGACTAAAGGAATCGTGGCTTCAGCAAAAACTTCATTTACATCAAATTCGCCCTTATCCTCACCTAACGCATTGAAGAAAGTCCCCTCAGCGTTATCAGGTTCTATTGTTTCACTTTCTTCTTTACGGTATTCAACACCAAATGCCATGCCGACGTAGCCTGCAGGTACTTCAAAAAGCGCACCATTTGCTAGTGAAGCTGATACAACCGTTTGTGTAATTTCAGAAGTACCGGTTGATACTGTATTAATATAATCAATGGCTTCTTGGCTAGGTGCACCAAAACCCATAATATTAACTGGCACACAGCCGTCGGCACGTGCCGCTTCACTACGACATACAATATTGCCATTGTCATCTTCAATTGCATCAAGCGCGTAAGAATAGTTATCTAAGATCATATTAGCGCCATTTACACGCTCAAGCTCAGTTTTACCACGAACCACTGATGCATCTAAATCCCAATCTTCTAAAACGGTTCCTTTTAAACCCGCTACAAAGCGTGTGGTTTCACGGGTGTTATTTTCGATGCGACGCCCTAAATCTGTCATCATTCTTAACACATTAATAGAGTCAACGCCTTCACCATCATTTGCTTCTTCCATTAGTGTTCTGACGCTGTCATCTAAGTAGGGGTTATCTATACTGATTGTATTTCTCGGATCGCCAAAGAAGAACGCTGGTTGGCCAATACTTTCACCTTCACTGTTAACATATTTTGCTTCAAAATAAGCATTTAAGTCTTCTGTTACGTCATAGTTTACTTTGAAATTGATATTGTACCTTTCAAATTCAGGTTGTATTTCATCAAATTGTGCAAGGTTAAACGAGTCACAATCGGCACATAGTAAACCATCAACGTTATCACCAATATAAATATCACGATGAGAGCCATCAGGGTTAAACGTATTTACATAGCCATTACCTAAGCTAAATACACCTGCATTGTTAATTGCGTAGTAGCCTGCATTCGGTGTGTAAATTTTATCAGGAAAGTTTGGGTCATCTTTATTAGCATCAGTTTGTGCTTGGTTGCGTAAACTCGAGTAAGAACCGTCTGTCCACGGGTGATCAAGTGCGTTTAATGAGTCTTGACCAGAGTATTCAACTGCAAATGCTGCGTTACCGCGGCCATTATCAAAGTTTTTACCATATGAAAAAGTGGCTTTTTCGTTGTTATAATCACTTAGATCAGAAACCCCTTTAGTCACACTTACATTCAAACCTTCAATATTATCTTTTAAAATAAAGTTAACAACCCCGGTTACTGCATCTGCACCATAAACGGCCGATGCACCACCGGTAACTATTTCAACGCGCTCAACCCATACACTTGGAATAGTATTCGTATCTACTGATTGCGAGCCTGCTGAACTAGATACATGGCGCTTACCATTGACAAGTACTAAGGTACGGTCTGTGCCCATGTTACGTAAATCAAGAATATTTAAACCAGCAGTACCAATGAATCTACCAGAGTTTGCTAGTGAGTAGGTATTCCCCAATGCGGGTAATTTATTTAAGGCTTCACCAATATTAACGGCGCCGGTGTTTATAAGATCTTCGCCAGAGATAACGGTAACTGGGGCAGGGGCTATTGCACCTACACGGCTGATTTTAGAACCAGTTACTTCTATTCTTTCTAATTTCTTTTCCTCATCTTCTGCAGCGAGTGATGAAAATGCTAAACCTGCAGTTGAGAGACAAAGTGCAGCTTTAATACTGTGAGAGACTATATTGAACGTTTTCATTGATATTCCCTAGATGATTATTTGTGATTAAACTACAGCTCTTGTGCAATGCGTATTAATTACTACGAGCTGTTTATTTATTATTTACATTGCACATTAACAATTAACATGGATGTATATAGGAACAACTAATTTCAGCTGAAATCACAATAAAATAAGCTCAAATACCATGTTAATTTAATGAAAATAATTTATTTAGCCATTGTTTTTACAGGGTTTATTTTGTTTTTTGAAATTGTTTTTAATGTTATTTTTATGGGTGCATGGCTGTTAAAACAGGGTTTTTATGTGAAATAATTTTGAAGAAATGCGGCTTAATGTCCCTATTTTTAGTTCTTTTTTTAGTGGTTTTAATTTTTGTTCACCATTTAATTACAACTCTTGTTGGCCATATTTGTTAATCACATGTTTTGTAAAGCCCCTTTACAGTTATTAAGCCTTCTATGCGCCTTAAGTTACTTTATTACGTAAACTTGATACACTTACGCGGTGTTTATAAATGGGTTTTACTATGAAGTTTTTAGTTTTAATTTTTACTTTTTTATTTAGTAACGGGGCCTATTCTGAGCAAGAAATTGACCTCGAAGTTAATATGAAAAATACGGGTCTTGCTTATAAAAATGCAGTTCAAGCAGTCGATATAGAAGGCTTTAATACGGCTATCGATAAATTTATTACCTTAATTGAAAGCAGCAAAAAGGCGACCTTTCATAAAAAGCCAAAAATGTCTCTACAGGGGCTTGATAAGGTCATTGAGCAAGCAAGACTAGCTAAAAAGTTAGCAAACGAACGGGGACTGGATTCGGCAAAGCCAGCGCTTAAAAATATTGATGGTTTACGTAAGAAGTATCATGAGTTACATGAGCCTCCTGGCTTTTTTGACTTACTGTTTGGTAATTAAGGAGTAGTAATGGAAATTTCAGTGTCATTGTTAGACGGCCAAAAACAGCGTGCAAAGTTTGGCAGTCTTGAAGTAATAAGCGATCAAAGTATTAATGCGGGTGGAGGTGCCGAACACCCAGAACCGTTTGATTACTTTTTAGTAAGCATGGTGTTATGTGCTGGTTTTTATGCGCGTAAATTTTGTGAACAACGAGAAATCTCTACTGAGGGGATGACACTTACGCAAAATAACGAGAACATAGATGAAGAGGGTAAAAAATTATTTTCTATCGAAATTAATTTACCAGATGGCTTTCCTCAAAAATATAAAAAAGCACTTATTGCTGCGGTTAATACGTGTACGGTTAAAAAAGTGATTCAGGCTCAGCCCGAGTTTTCTGTAGTTGTTAAATAAAAAATACGGGTAAACCTGTATCGTTTACCCGTATACTTCACGGAATTAGCGTTACTTTTTCTTCATTCCTTGAACTGCTTTAAAACGTGGATTGTCTTTACATATTACAAAAACACGTCCTTTTCGCTTCACTATTTTGACAACCAGGTCGTTGCTTAGCGCTTTTAAGCGAGCTTAAAACTTTCATTACTCACCTTTATTGGTAGTCGATAAGTTTTTAAAGCGGCGATTAAATTGCGCGACTCGGCCATCGCTTGCCACAGTTTTTTGTTTACCTGTATAAAAAGGGTGTGAATCACTAGACACATCAATAGGCACGTACGGATATGTTTTCCCTTCAAGCTCAATAGTGCGGTCTGTTTTGATGGTAGAGCCAATAATAAAGTAGCTATCGGCAGCGGTATCGTGAAAAGCAACCATATTGTAATCGGGATGAATATTAGGTTTCATAATACGCCTTAAGTTGTTATGTGATAATATAACTATAGGTTATCGCGTTTACGGCACTCATGCAAATGATTTTTACTCTCATTTACGTGGGTTTTTGTTGGCTAATTGCGCAAACAATTCAAAAAATAACCACTTAAACCAAAAATACTGGCTATTAGTTTTTAGGCTGTTATAACTATATAAAAAGTGTTAACAAGAAAATTTTTACGGTTTAGAGGTAAGCTATGAGCGACGCAGCACAACAAGAACAAATAGACCAAGGGGTGATGGAAACCCTAAGAGAGCGCGATCACACTGCCTTATCAGAGCAAATTAACCCTATAGACTGCACACACAACGACATTATTGAGCTTTTAGCACAATATATGGCACTGAGTGAGCAAGATAATGACGAATTATTTGATGATTGGTTTGATAACCTTAATAAAGAGCAGCACACAGTGCTAAAAGTGTTTGAGGTTTATAGAGGCCAATACGAGCATCAAAATTGATATTAAAAGGGTAGGTTAGTATTGTCACTTAGCTGCCCTTTTTAATGTACTCATTGCGCTTTAGCACAGCTTTTGTTTGCTAAAGGTGGCGCTAGATTAACATCTGGGTTCCAAATTCTATCCCATACTTTACTTACACGGCTTAAATTAGAGCGCTGGCTTATTTTTTCAAAGTCACCGACATTCACACCTAGGTCGGTTTTTTTTCCCACAACAAAGTTAAATACATAATTACACTCCATGCCCATTCGTAAATCAGAGAGTATTATATTGCTTTTATGCTGGCGTATGTTGTAAAAGCCTTTAGTAAACCACTGTAAGCGTTTAATTCCCCACTCATCGCTAATCTCATTTATTAATAAGGGGTCAGTGTTATAGGCATTGAATGTTACGTCGTTTGGTTCATCAAATAATGACGCGTAACCTACGTAGTATTGACCATCAGACATAACCACAATACGCCATAACAAGGTGGTGAGTGGCGCAGGAGTACTTATATAGTTGCTTACTTGTATTTGCCTGTCAGAAAGAGCAGCAGTGACTTTATCGTCAATAATTACTTTTAAAATAAGTGAGCTACATAAATATATACAGCTAAGGCCAAGCATTGTCGTGTTGATTTTATAGGCACGCGTACTCGTTATTTTTGGTAATAGTGTACACACTGCACCAAATATTAAGGGGAGTGTATAAAGCGGATCGACTATAAACATGTTTGAAATAGCAAAAGGGTACTCAGTTAGAGGCCACAATAATTGTGTGCCATATACTGTAAAGCTATCAAGTAATGCATGAGTTGATAAACATAAAAACACCAGCCAAAACCAGCGTGTTTTATGCATTTGCATACCGGTGTGTATTTTTAAAATAAGCCAAACAATAAGGGGGCTAATCAATAAATGCACTATAAACGAATGGCTAAAACCGCGATGATAAGTAAACGCCTCCACAGGCCCGCCATAAGGAATAAAAACATCTAAGTCGGGTAAGGTACCTAAAGCAGCACCCCATAAAGCGGCTTTACGGCCAATTTTATTACCTAATACGGCGTAACCTACTGCACTACCTAAAACTACCTGTGTTAACGAGTCCATTTTATTCCTGTTTATTAAGGGTGTTAGTTATACTGCCCTTGGGCTTAAAAACGTCACTTATAATCTGAGCAGTGCTTTTATAAAGTCTAGAAAAGCCATTATACGCGACGATACAGCACTGTTTTTGTAATACACCGCTTGCACAATTTCGCGGTTGTTTGGTGTGCTGATAGACCCTGGCAGTATTTCTATTAGCTTGCCTGACTTTAAATCATCACCAATCATAAAGTGCGAAAGCAGCGCCACGCCTTGATTTGCCAAACATAGCTGGCGTACCGTTTCGCCACTACTGGCAGTTAAACCAAAATTTAAAGTTGTGGGCGATTTTAGCGGCCAGTTATTTAATTTAGGCGAGTCGGTAAAGCCAATGAGTCTATGTTGCTTTAAGTCGCTGGTTCGCGAAATAGCCGGTGTATGTTTAAGGTAACTAGGGCTTGCAACTAAATGTAATTTACTTACGCCGAGCTTTTTAGCATGTAGGTTAGAGCCTTTTAATTCACCTATACGAATTGCTAAGTCTGTTTTATGTTCGAGCAAGTCAATAATGCTGTCGTGGGAAGTTATATCAAGCGTGATGTGAGGGTATTGCTGATTAAATTCAGCAATTAAAGGCACCAATTGGTGAAGTACAAAAGGGCTTGCTGCATCAATACGTAATTTTCCACTGGGGGCTTGTTTTAAAAGCTTTATGGCTTCTTTACCGGTTTGTAAGGTGTTCAAGCCATCACGGGCATACTTAATAAAGGTGTGGCCCTCTTCGGTTAGCTCTAATCGGCGAGTAGTTCTATTTAACAGCGTACATTGCAATGTGTTTTCAAGGCGAGACACAGCCCGCGACACTTTGGCTACTTGCTGATCAAGCAAATTAGCAGCTGCCGAGAAACTGCCGCTATCTACTACCGTTAAAAACATTTCTAAGTCTTCGGTCTTTGCATGTTGAGCCAAACGTGAGCACCTTACTTTTGCATTAATTACAAAAGTATTTTGTCACTAATGCTATTTTTTGCAAACACATTTTTAGTCAAACTGTAGATCTTAACTAATAATGAGGATTTAATTATGCCATTGGCTTTGTGGGCGCTCACCTTGAGCGCATTTGCAATAGGAACAACCGAGTTTGTAATAGTGGGATTAGTGCCAACTATTGCAAACTATTGCAAACGATTTAGGTGTAAGCCTACCTTCAGCGGGTTTGCTAGTTAGTTTATATGCAGTTGGGGTTGCCATTGGTGCACCGGTACTGACTGCACTAACCGGGCGTTGGAACCGTAAAATTGTACTCATAAGCTTAATGGGCTTATTTGTGGTAGGTAACTTACTTGCATGGCAAGCGCCCAGTTACGAAACATTAATACTAGCGCGTATTTTAACAGGCTTAGCGCACGGGGTGTTTTTCTCAATTGGCTCTATGATTGCCACAAGCTTGGTGAGTAAAGATAAAGAAGCCAGCGCTATTGCCATCATGTTTACCGGACTTACTGTGGCGCTGGTGACGGGTGTGCCATTGGGTACTTGGATTGGCCAGCACTTTAGCTGGCGTGCAACGTTTTTAGTGGTGTCGGTACTGGGTCTAATCGCGTTAATTAGTAGCGCTATTTTAGTGCCAAAAAACTCAAAACAGTCTATTCCTGCAACGTTTAAAGAACAGCTTCAGGTTATTGTAAAGCCGCGCTTATTACTCGTATATTTAATGACAATTTTAGGTTACGGCGGCACGTTCACTGCGTTTACTTACTTAGCACCTATATTAGAGCAACAAACAGGTTTTGCTTCTTCAGCGATTGGCTTAATCATGCTGGTTTACGGTGTATCGGTATTACGGTGTATCGGTAGCCATTGGTAATATTTGGGGCGGAAATCTGGCTGATAAACGCGGCCCAATTAGCGCACTGAGTATTATATTTAGCGCGTTAACAATTATTTTATTGGCATTTACCTTTACGATGGAATCAAAAGTGGCGGCCGTACTGACTATTTTAGTATGGGGTGCCTTTGCGTTTGGTAACGTACCGGGCTTACAGCTTTATGTCGTAAAACAGGCGCAAAAGCATGCTCCTAATGCAGTAGATGTCGCATCGGGCTTAAACATAGCGGCGTTTAATATTGGTATTGCGCTGGGCTCAATTATTGGTGGCAGCGTAGTAGAGGGCATGTCAGTTAAAGATACCGCTTGGATTGGCGCAGCAATTTCCGCTTTAGCATTAATTGCAACCCATTACAGTGGCATGCTTGATAGACGTGAAATTCAGCAAGCATAAAGTATCTTTTGTTAAGGTTGAAACTTAAATTAATGGCCTCATTACCTATATTGAGGTCATTGATTTTCAAATGACAACACAATAGAAGTAAAAGGTGTATTTCGTAAAGCTACAGAGCTTGTTTTTTTAACCGATTATTTTATAAGGATAGAGCCATGACACAACGTGTAATTGAAATGCCAGATTTAGGCATGGGAACATTCCGTTTAGAGGGCGACACCGCCTACAATTCAGTAAAAATGGCGTTAGAAGTAGGATTTCGTCATATTGATACTGCGCAAATTTATGGTAATGAAGAGCAAGTAGGGCAAGCCATAAAAGACAGCAATATTCCGCGCAGCGAAATATTTTTAACCACCAAAGTGTGGAACAACAAGCTTAACAAAACTGACTTTATTGCCAGCGTTGAAAAGTCACTAGAAAAGTTACAAGTAGACTCTGTTGATTTATTACTTATTCATTGGCCGGCGCCTTCAAATGATGAGCCTATGAGTGAGTATTTAACGGAGCTTTTAAAAGCTAAACAGCTTGGTTTAACAAAGCACATTGGTGTTTCTAACTTTACTATTGCCAACTTAAAAGAAGCAATGCAGACACTCGACTCTCGTGAAATATTTACTAACCAAGTTGAAGTGCATCCTTATTTAACCAATACAAAACTACGCGCTTTTTGTGATCAGCACGACATTCATGTTACAGCGTATATGCCATTTGTAGTTGGTAAAGTGCTCAAAGATCAAACCATTATAGATATTGCAAACAAGCATGATGCATCACCTGCGCAAGTGGTTATTGCATGGATTAATGCCAACGGTATGACCACCATACCATCATCAACTAAGCGTAAAAACTTAGAAGATAACTTTAACGACCATGTTAAGTTAGATGCTGAGGACATTGCCCGTATAGACAGCCTTGATTGTGGCGACCGCCAAGCAACGCCTGATTTTGCGCCACAGTGGGACCAATAACCACAAATGCAATATGATAGTAGGTGCAGTAAAGCTGCACCTTTATTTTTTAAAAAGGACTGCGTATGTTAACGGTAATTGCCACTATAGCGAGCAAAAATATCGATGCCGACGTCGTATTGACCGCGCTCGAAAACCTGCAAAAGTATTCACGTCAAGAAGTGGGTTGCCTGCGTTACGAGTTATCGGTTAAAAATGATGATGATCACACGACTTATTTAGTCAGTGAGCAGTGGGCTTCTAATGAGCATTTTGAAGCGCATAAAAATGAGCCACATTTCAAAGCCTTTGGTACGCAAGTAACGGGGTTAGTGACCAGCAGTAACATAGATGTGTACAAATCTATCGGTTAGAATAAGCTAAGTCATTGTTTATATATTTAAATACAGTGGCGGCGTAATCATACACCGCCATTTGCGTTACCTAATCTTTTAAATACCCACCTCGTATTAAAACCACTGCCGTTTTTTATTTAATAGATAAATCGTACTTTAAAATAAGTGCATCTATGTAACGGGCACGCAGTGTGTGCTGCTTTTCATGTTCGGCGCCGTGGCCTAACGCTTTATTAAGTAATTTCATCGCGGGATGAAGCTGGGTGCGATCTTGTTGATTTAAACTTCCTTTAGTGCGCAATTCGGTTATATCGTCAACCAGTAGGCGGCCTATATCAACACATACTATTTCATCAATTAAACCGTTCTGTGTCAGTACGCCATATTTACTGCATAAAAACTGTTGCCACACTTGCTGTAAATGCTCATCTATTTCGCAGCCAAATAATTCTTCATTAAAACTAAAGCCTTGCTGGGCAAGTTTACTCAGGCTTGCCGTGTACTGCTGTGCAAAGTAATTAAAAGCATTACTAGAGGATTCAATTTTTTGTTTTATTAGCCCTTGCCCCCAGTTCACACAGCCGCGCGGGTAATAGTCATCGTATTCTTCACATTCATACAAACCAGAGTACGAGCTGCAACTTAATTGGCTTTTTATACAATAACTTGGTTTAGGAAAAATACTTTGCTGCTGCCATGTATCTAGTTGCTCGGCATCAATATTTAAAGCATGGCAAAGCTCATCGGTGTTATAAAAATGAGTGGCTAAGTAGTCAGATAAACGCATAATGGCTCGCTTAAAGTTAAAAATACAAGTACTGTTTAAGTGTACAGTGTTTGTATTTTGTATTATCAAACTAAATAACACAAGCCATTTTACGTTTATTATTCGCTTAGGCCTGCAAAAATGCGTGCAAGTATGTTACAAATAGCGCAAGTTTTATAAATAATGAATTTTTATGCGCACCCTAGAACAAATTAAACAAGCAAGCTTAATTACCGCCATTAAAACCCCATACTTAGCCAATGGTGATATAGATTTAGCAAAGTACGATGAACTCGTTGAAATACAAATTGCAGCGGGTGTAGATGGCATCGTGGTTGGTGGTACAACCGGCGAAGGCCAGCTAATGAACTGGGAAGAGCATTTAATGCTTATCGCGCACAGTGCTAATAAATATGGCGATAAGCTGTTAATTGTAGGGAATACAGGTAGCAATAATACCCGCGAAGCGATTAAGGCCACTAAGTACGGCTTTGCAAGCGGTATGCACGCCGCGCTGCAAATTAACCCATATTACGGCCGTACGTCTATTGCTGGCGTTAAAGAGCACTTTAAACGTGTGCTCGATATTGGCCCTGCGTTTATATACAACGTAGCAGGGCGCACAGGGCAAGATTTAACCCCAGATATTATTGAGCCATTAGCAAAACACCCTAATTTAATTGGTATAAAAGAATGTGGTGGTAACGAGCGTATTGCCCATTACGAGCAGCAGGGGATTGCGTGTTGGTCAGGTAATGATGACGAAGCGCACGATGCACGCCACACACATAAAGCGCACGGTGTAATATCGGTGACATCTAACCTTATACCTGGGCTGTTCCGCCAGTTAATGGATACTAAAAATGATGCGTTAAATACCTCATTACAACCTTTAATGAACTGGCTATTCTGCGAGCCAAACCCGATTGCAATAAACACCGCAATGATGATGACCGGCGCGGTAAATCCCGTATTTAGATTACCGTATGTGCCACTGAGCGATGAGCAACAAGCACAAGGCGAGGCCTTAATAAACGAGCTTAACGTTGATGATATTGTGGGCAATAAAGCTAACGTTTTAAATAACGATGATGTGCTTATACTTTCTTAGCGTTTTGTTTGTATTTATAAACACTAATCACTAACTGTTGACGCGTTTTTGCTGTATAATTTGCGACCCTTGATAAATGTGGCCGCAGGTTATACAGCATGAATTTTAAATCTTTTAGTTTTTCCCCTGAACTTATTCAGGCGTTAGACGAACTTAATTACCACACCCTTACGCCCATTCAGCGTGCAGCAATCCCAGCTGTTCGTAAAGGTAAAGACGTTTTAGCAAGTGCCCAAACAGGCACGGGTAAAACGGCAGCGTTTGCTTTACCTATCATCCAAAAATTAACTGAATCTGAGTTAAGCACAAGCAATGCTCCGCACGCATTAGTGCTTGCGCCAACACGTGAGCTTGCAGAGCAAATAGCAAATAACTTTAAAGCCTATGCAAAACATACCGCTTTAAAAGTAGTGAGCTTATTTGGCGGTGTTAATACCGCAGGTCAAGCAAATGCACTTAAAGACGGTGTAGATGTGGTAGTTGCAACCCCAGGGCGTTTACTTGATCATATACGTTTAGGTAATGTAAGCCTTGCAAGCGTTAAACACTTAGTACTAGATGAAGCCGACCGTATGCTTGATATGGGCTTTATTGAAGATATGCAAAGTGTGATTAAAAGTTGTGACGAGCAACGTCAAATTTTACTTTTCTCAGCTACGTTCCCTGCGGCTATTAAACAATTTGCATCTAAAGTATTAAAGCAGCCTGAAATTGTACGTGTTGATCAAACTAATAGTACAGCAAGTACGGTACAGCATGTTGTTTACCCTGTTGAAGAGCGCCGCAAGCAAGAGCTATTGTCTGAGCTTATTGGTAAAAAGAACTGGCAACAGGTACTTGTGTTTGTAAACATGAAAGAAACAGCGGATGAGCTGGTTAAAGAGCTTAACCTTGATGGTATTCCTGCTACCGTATGTCATGGTGATAAATCGCAAGGTAATCGCCGACGTGCACTTCGTGAATTTAAAGAAGGCAAAGTACGTGTTTTAGTAGCTACCGAAGTTGCAGCGCGTGGAATTGATATTGAAGGCTTACCACGAGTCATTAATATTGATTTACCATGGCTTGCAGAAGATTACGTTCACCGCATTGGCCGTACAGGTCGTGCTGGTAATCAAGGCCAAGCTATTTCGTTTGTAAGCCGCGAAGAAGAAAACACCTTATTTGAAATAGAGTCGCTAATTGGCCAAAAAATTAAGCGTGTTTACTTAGAGGGCTATGAAGTAAGTAGCCGTGAAGTACTTATTGATAAAATAGGTAAAAAACCTGCGCATTTACGTCGTAGCCGTACTAACAAGCCAACAGGCCAGGCAACAGGCGAAGCACGTGCGGTAAATCGTTCACGTATTTCAAATGTGCGTAAAAGCTTAAAAGGCGCCAAACTTACCCTTAAAAAGTAAGTGTACAAAGTGCTGTTCTTATAAAAAAACCTGAGTTTACTCAGGTTTTTTTATACCTCAGTTTAACTCAAGGTTTAAACAAAAAAACCTCATTTAGTGAGGTTTTTCGGTAAACAACTTAAATGTGGTTTAAGCGTTTTCTAACATTGAGAGTGCAACGGCTTCAGCCGCTTTTATACCATCAATACCGGCAGATAAAATACCGCCTGCGTAGCCTGCGCCTTCACCCGCTGGGTATAAACCTTTAGTATTTATGCTTTGGAAGCTTTTATCGCGCTTGATACTAATAGGTGAAGATGTACGGGTTTCTACCCCCGTTAACAACCCATCGTTAGTTGAAAAACCACGGATTTGCTTATTAAAGGCTGGAATGGCTTCGCGTATTGCATCAATAGCAAATTGCGGAAGCACATTTGCTAAATCGGTGAGCTTTATGCCGGGTGTAAACGAGGGCTGTACATCACCTAAATCGCCCGATGCTTTTCCTTTTAAAAAGTCGCCAATTAACTGCGCTGGTGCATCGTAGTTACTGCCGCCTAATGCATAGGCTTGCTCTTCTAGTTTACGTTGCAAATCAATGCCGGCAAGCGGGTGACCTGGGAAGTCTTTTTCAGGTGTAATACCTACTACAATAGCACTATTTGCATTGCGCTCACTACGAGAGTATTGGCTCATACCGTTTGTTACTACCCGGCCTTCCTCAGAGGTGGCGGCTACAACGGTTCCCCCTGGGCACATACAAAAGCTGTAAACGGTGCGGCCATTATCACAATGGTGAACGAGCTTGTAATCAGCAGAGCCTAAAATGGGGTTACCCGCGTTAGGTCCAAAACGACACTCATCAATCATCGATTGCTTGTGCTCGATTCTAAAGCCCACAGAAAATGGTTTTGCTTCTATGTAAATACCTTTATCGTGAATCATTTTAAAGGTATCGCGTGCGCTATGTCCCACAGCAAGTACTACATGGCGGGTACTTAATTTTTCACCGTTTGAAAGCGTTAAGCCGGTTACTTGCCCGTCATCTATATGAATGTCGTCTACGCGGGTACTAAAGCGGATTTCACCACCAAGTTCAATAATACGCGCGCGCATTTTTTCAATCATGGTAACCAGTTTAAATGTACCAATGTGCGGCTTGCTTACATATAGAATTTCACTGGGTGCGCCAGCTTCTACAAATTCGGTGATAACTTTACGCCCATAATGTTTTGGATCTTTTACTTGGCTGTATAGTTTGCCGTCTGAGAATGTACCTGCGCCACCCTCGCCAAACTGTACGTTAGACTCTGTATTGAGGGTACGTTTACGCCAAAAGCCAAAGGTGTCTTTGGTGCGTTCGCGTACTTCTTTCCCGCGCTCTAAAATAATAGGGTTAAAACCCATTTGAGCCAGCACTAAGCCTGCAAATAGTCCACACGGACCAAAGCCTATTACTACAGGGCGCTCAGTCAGGTTAGCGGGGGCTTGAGCAACAAATTTGTATGAAGTATCAGGGGCCGGTTTTACGTGCTGATCTTTTGCAAATACGTTTAAAAGCGTTTCTTCGTTGTCTACTTCAATATCGAGGGTGTAAATAAGTAAAATAGCCGTTTTTTTACGTGCATCGTACCCGCGTTTAAACACATTGTAGCTGTGTAGCTGCGCTGGCTGTATTTTTAATTTATCAACTATGGCTTGGCCTATAGCGTCTTCGTTATGATCAAGCGGCAGCTTTATTTCAGTTAAACGTATCATTTTTATCTCTTTTAGGTGTCTTAGCGGTAATAGTATCCGCTCACAATAAGAAGTGTAGGGCACGTAATGGCTATACATTAAGGGCGCATATGTTACGTTAAATTGACCACAGATGGCACATATTTATTGTGTTTTTAAAGGGGTTGGGTATGATCCGCGCTTCAGATAATTAATTACTAGGTTTAAACTATTATGGCGTTTGTGGTCACCGAAAACTGTATTAAATGCAAATACACAGATTGTGTGGCAGTGTGCCCAGCAGATGCATTTTATGAAGGCCCTAACTTTTTAGCAATAAGCCCTATAGATTGCATTGATTGCGGGTTATGTGTACCAGAGTGCCCAGCTGAAGCAATTTACCAAGAAGATGAGCTGCCAGAAGACCAAAAAGAGTTTACCGAGCTTAATGCTGAGCTTGCATTAGTGTGGCCACGCATTGTTGAAGTAAAACCGGCGCCTGCTGATGCCGATAGCTGGAATGGTGTGGCTAATAAGCTTAAATTAATCGAAACCTAGCTTTCAAATTAAGCCTTTAATATTAATTAGTTAAAAAAGCGATTGTTTTTAGTATCAAGCTATTAACAAATGTACAGACTTAAATTACACTGCATAAATAAGTTTACCTTTAAAGGGTAAACACGTCTAAATGGATGTTTATGCAGTACTTAATAATTATAAAAAAACAATGCAGTGCTTTATTTCCCTTCTTAATTGCACTTTTATTTTCTAACCACCTTTATGCCAGTGAAAAACAGCAGCATTCTCTTGTACATATAAATGCAGATATTACTGTAGATGGCGTACTGGATGAGCCCCACTGGCAGAATGCCACTTTAATCCCTGTAGCATTTCAAGATGAGCCTAACGAAAAGGGCACCCCACCGGTTAAAACCGATGCTTACATGTACGAAGATGGCAGCAACTTATATGTTGCATTTGTAGCCGAAGATCCACAACCGAGCGAAATTACTGCGTCACTTCGCGACAGAGATACGCTTTGGCAAGATGATACGGTTATTTTAATTATCGATACTTTTAACGATGAACGTTCAGCTTACGAATTTTATGTAAACCCACTGGGTGCGCAAGGTGATACGCGAATGAGCGACACCGATGGCTGGCAATCAGATCCGTCTTGGGATGCAATATGGGATAGTGCTGGACAAATTACCGACCAAGGGTATGTGGTTGAAATGCGCATACCTTTTAAAGCGCTGAGATTTCCTGAAAATAAAACAGATTTAACATGGGGCTTTGCCCTTATGCGAAATTATCAACGTGATGTACTGTATCAGCTTTCAAACATGGGGTTTGACCGAGATATAAAATGCAGTTTATGTCAGTTTGATAAATTAAATGGTTTTAAAAATATAAAAGCCAGCAAAAATCTGCAACTAACGCCCACGCTTACGGCGCTCAGAAATGATTCAAAACCTACCTTGCCAGGGCAGTGGGATAATGGCGATATAGACACCGAAGCGGGGCTTGATTTACGCTGGGGGGTTACACAAGATGCTGTAATTAATGCCACAATAAACCCCGACTTTTCGCAAATAGAAAGTGATGCATTAGCCCTTGATGTAAATACCACGTACTCAATTTATTATGCAGAAAAAAGGCCGTTTTTTTTAGATGGCGCATCCTACTTTAAAAGCAGTTTGTTTGAGCTATTGTATACCCGCACCATTGCAGAGCCTGAAGTTGGGGCAAAATTAACAGGTAAAACAGGGCAACATAGCTATGCATTTATGTATGCCGATGACAATAATAGCACTATTTTATTGCCTACAAATCAAGGCTCCGGTTTTGCAATGTTAGAGGATAAAACCCATGCAGCAGCGGCGCGTTATCAATACGATATTGGGCAACAAGGCACTATCGGGCTAAGTACGACCCACCGCGAAAGCGATGATTACTACAATACAGTGCTTTCTGTTGATGGCAGCTATTGGTTTAATCAAACAGATCTGCTGGCCTACCAAGTAGCTACAACCGATTCTAAAAACTCTGATTTTTTAAAAAGTAACTATAACTTATCTAAAACTCAATCTGATGAAGCGTACGCTATTGAATTTACCCGTGATAAACGTGACTACAATTTGTTTGCTAGCTACGAAAAAGTAGGTAAAGACTATCGCACTGACTTAGGTTATCAAGAAAAAGTAGATTATGAGAACGTAGGCTTTGGGGGCGGCCAAACCTGGTATGCGGATGAGTCAGGCTTATTGACGTCATGGTCTTATGAGGCTGATTGGGATAAAACATGGGCGCAAAATGGCGACCTACTTGAGGAAGAATACCAAGGGTTTATAACATTAAAAGGGCAAAAGCAGTCTATTTTTGAAATTGGCTTACTGCACCGTTATGAAAACTATAATGATGCTTTTTATAATCAAAATATTGGCTTTGTATACACAGGCTTTAAACCTAAAAATAATATTTGGCTATCGTTTTATGGTGAGTATGGCAGCCGCATTGATTACGCTAATGAGCAAATTGGCGATTCGTATGCAACGCAAACGCAAATTACGTGGGATATAAACGATCATTGGCAAGTAGACGCTACGCATAACTACAGCGTTTTAGATAACCCGCAAGGGGAGCGAGTTTATACCGCTAACTTATTAGACTTTAGGCTTTATTATAAATTTAGCATGCGCGCTATGCTCAAGCTTATATTGCAATTTGAAGACATTGATAGAAACAAAGACGCCTACTACTACCAAGTTAGCCACATTAATAAAGACTATGGTAGCCAATTAGTTTACTCGTACAAAATTAATGCTCAAACATTATTTTATTTAGGCTATTCAGATAAAAGCTACCAAGACGACTCCCTACAACACGTTGAAAGAGATCAACGCACATTTTTTACAAAAGTGAGCTATGCATGGCAGCTATAAGTTATTAAGCCAAAATATGTAACTTTAACAAAGTGGTTTATTTTTATTCATCACACTCTATAATTACTTAATTATTAAGCATTAAATTATTCTTATTGAGTACGGTTCTAAAAATTTTAATACATAAGGACTGTACTATGGCTTGCTTAGTACTAAAAACAGGCGATATAATCGCCTTTTAGTAACGGGTTTATAGGATAAGTAATTTAGATGGATTTTATTGATGAATAAATTTAAACCCTTAGGCAGCATTTTTTTTGTATTTATCTTGTTTTGCTTTTGTTTAAACATTGAACTAACAAACCAAATTAACCGCATTAATTTATTCAACCCTGACATAGATTTACGCCACTTTGATATTGCAGATACAACGCTCGAAATGGCGCCTTGGTATAACCCTATGCTCAACGGGCACTATTTAATACACCAGCCCTCTGCCGATTTTTTATTAGTCAAAACTACTGATACTGAATTTATTGCAGCAAATGCCACAAAACTAATACTAATGACTTTAACATCGCCAATAAATTTTATTTTGGTGTGTATGGTATTGTTTGTGGGCTTTACAATTATTCGTAAAGAGCGTAAAAAAATCTCTTATCAACGTGAAATAGCAAAGCTTAATAACAGCGCTAATCAATTGCTTGTTGCCTTTAACCTTCAACCCCAACACGACAACTCGTCGGGGCTTAGCAATTTGAGCCAATCAATAAACAACCTAAATATTCACGTAGCTAACTATTTAAAGCAAACACAAACAAGTATCTGCCAAGACAAATTAACCTTGCTTATTGACCGTCATGCTTATATTGAGCACATAGATAGGCAAATTAATTTTAATGATGAGGAGGATCTTAAGTGTGCGCTGCTGTTTATTGACCTAGACGGATTTAAACAAGTTAATGACTCATTTGGTCACAGTTTTGGTGACGAAATTTTGGTACAAGTAGCTACACGCTTAGCTAATGTATTACGTCACCATAAGCTAAGCAATATCAATTCGGCTAATCAGTTAGAGCAAAATTTATCTCGTTTAGGTGGAGACGAATTTTCGATTTTCATAGAGTCAGTTGATAACGAAAATAAAGTGGTTGATATTGCAAAGCATGTACTCAGTGAGCTTGAGAAAGACTTTGTGCTGGGTAACAAAATAGTCAAAATTAGTGCCAGTATTGGTATTGCTTCCTACCCAGAGAGCGCCTCAACCCCACAAGCACTATTACAGTTAGCGGATGTGGCAATGTACCGTGCAAAAAGCGACGGTAAAGGCATTTTTAAAGTGTACTCCCCAGAAATGGGTAATAAAATGCGCCGTTATCATTATCTATTGGAAGAGCTGCGTTTGGCCGTGGCGTGTAAAGACTTTTACTTATCGTTTCAACCTATCGTCCATGTAGAAGACTGCATGATAGATTATTTCGAAGCGCTTACACGTTGGGAGCACCCTATAGAAGGGATGATTTCACCGGCTGAGTTCATTCCTATTGCTGAAGAATCTAACCTTATTTTAGAGCTCGGCGATTGGATTATGCATGAGTCGTGCAGGCAAATGGCGGCATGGCATAATGCGGGTATGCGCAAAGTAAAAATTTCGGTTAATGTATCAGGCGTGCAATTAAAACATCGCTCAGTGTACGATTGGATAATGAAAAATCTAAAAAACACAGGGCTGCCATCACATTCTTTAATGTTAGAAATAACGGAATCTACGTTTATTAAAGCCAGTAAAAGTATGATTGAAGAGCTTGAGCGACTTCGCGCTGAAGGGGTGACGATTGCGATTGACGACTTTGGTACCGGCTTTAGTTCATTAAGTACATTAGCTGATTTACCCATCGATGTAATAAAAATAGATCGCTCGTTTATCTCTCAAGCTGATAAAAGTCCAAAGTACAATGACATTCTTAATACCATCAGCGAATTAGGTCAAAAGCTGGGGCTTAAAATAGTGGCAGAGGGCGTAGAGGAAATTGAACAGTTTGAGCTTGTAAAACGCATGGGGGTCAGCTCTGTGCAAGGGTATTTGGTTAGCCGCCCAGAGTCATCTATCAATGTGGGTAATAAAGTATTACGAAAAAATACAGCCAATTTATCTGCCGCGGGTACTAGTGCATGGGAAATTGATTAAAGCGTGTATGTTTTAGATGGTCTGTATGAATAGAATGAATAAAGTCGTTTTTGACCTAATGCTTACTATTACGTGATGTATTAGCATTGCTAGTAGACCGACGTTCCTTTATTTAAGATGGTGTTACTAAAAATTTTGAAATGAAAAGCTTTATGCTTAAAGAATAGTAAAATTGTGTTAGATAAAAAAATGCCACTTTTAAAAGT
>NZ_PNCT01000039.1:0-48349 GCF_005887365.1 Pseudoalteromonas sp. S3785
CCTTGCCTAAAAACCAAACATACTGCTGTAAATTCAACCACCAAAGGTCAACACGCCCTAAAGCATACAGAGCTAAAAAATGTTAAAGTAACGGCTCTTATTATTTAAGCTGAGGAGCAGGCATGAACTTTGTCATTGTCGGTACAAATTTTATTAGTGATACCTTATTAAACGCAGCTAATACGTTACCTGTATTTAATTTATACGGTGTGTGCTCTCGCAAGCAATCAAGCGGCGAAGCCTTTTTATCTAATCACCCCAATACCGATGTAAAAATTTTCACCTCTGTTGAGCAGGTATGCCAAGACCCTAATGTTGATGCGGTTTACATTGCAGCGCCAAACAGCCTACACAAGCAATATGCAGTAATGTGCCTAGAGGCAGGCAAACATGTACTAGGCGAAAAACCTTCAGCTGCAAATAGCCAAGAGCTAAACGCTATTTTAACTGCAGCCAAAGCCAATAAGCGCCTTTATATGGAAGCAATGATGACCACGCATTTGCCAAACTTTGCGCGACTTAAAAGTGCGCTTGAAAAAATTGGTACACCGCGCAAGTTTATTGGGCAGTACAGTCAATACTCATCACGATACGATAAATACAAAAACGGCGAGCGTCCAAATACCTTTTTACCCGAATTTGCCAACGGCGCTTTACTCGATTTAGGCGTGTATCCACTTTACCTACTTATCGCGCTTTGGGGCGCCCCACAGCGCGTGAGTGCCAGTGGTGTGCTATTAGATACGGGCGTAGATGGCGCAGGCGATGTTTTATTAAATTACGATGATAAACAAGCCGTTATTAGCTATTCAAAAGTTTCTCAAGGCGATAACATTACCGAAATACAAGGCGAGCGCGGCCGTTTGCGAATACATGCCGTGTCGCAGTTAAAACACATAGAGTTTGTTTCTAATAGCGGAGAAGTTGAAGTTATTTCTGATGAGTTTGATGGGCACTTTATGAAGTACGAAGTTGCGCACTTTATACAAACCGCCAACGCGCAAAAGCTAGAGTCAGATGTTAATACACATAAGCTTGCCCGCGACGTAATGAACGTACTTGATACCGCAAGAAAACAGCTTGGGGTCGTTTACCCTAATGACACAAGCGCTTAAGCTTACTAAAGTTGACCCCCATCCGTGGGCAATCAAGGTTAGGGCAAATATAAAATTATCGGCTTACTTATTTTTATCGAGTACAGATAATTAATACGCCCTAACTTCTCTTTACTAAAAGAGTAAAGCTAATTTACCACATAAAAACATGACCAATCAAGCTAGCCAATTATTAAAATTTATACTAAATTGGTAATATAAACAGGTTAACACTCATTTATAACATTATATGACCGTTACAACACTTTAGAATTTTGACATAATAGTGAATTTTGGGGTAACCTCTGCTAATAACAGTAGGTTTAGGCTATTTAGGCCTATTAGCCGCTATTCCTTAAGGTAATAAAGGTAGAATATGGGAAACCGTCGCTTATTTTGGCGCATTGTTGATAAAGTTGAAGCTTTGATAAACCAAGGAGAGTTTTCTGCTGGGAGTCGTTTACCACCAGAGCGAGAACTTGCCGACATGTTTGACGTAAGCCGCCCAACAATTCGTGAAGCTATTATTGCATTAGAAGTACGAGGCCGCGTAGAGGTTAAAACCGGCTCTGGCGTCTATGTCATAGAACAACAAGAAACATCTGTAAAAACTAAAGAGATCAGCGCGTTTGAACTAACCCAAGCTCGCGCACTCATTGAAGGTGAAATAGCCGCACTTGCCGCTCAATCAATCACCGATGAAGAACTAGCTCAATTAAAGCAAACGCTAATAGCCATGGAAAAAGGCTTATATGTAGAACAAGCAGACCGCGAGTTTCACGAAATAATAGCGCGAGCTACACGTAACAAAGCCCTTGAGTATGCGGTGGCAAATTTATGGGATTTACGTTTAAACAATTCACAAATTGTGGCTGATTACGGCAGTGTGTGTAAAAACAATAACGATTGCGTAATGGATGAGCACACCGCTATTTATAATGCGCTGCAAACCCACGATGCAAGCGCCGCACGAACGGCAATGCATAAACACTTTAACCGTTTAATTAATGCATTATTTGATGCTGTTGAAGCACGTGCGCTTGAAGAGATAAAACGTAAAAACGATGAAAAACGTGGCCTTTATTCTTTAGATGGCCTAGTTAAAAGTGCCAGCAAAACACACTAAAACAACCTAAACGTTTTTAAGCCAGTGATCTATTCGCTGGCTTTTTTATTTTAAGGCACCCAGCTTATGCTTTTGATTATTCATCAGTAGTTACGCTAATTCATCGCACATATTAGTTACTCCCTCCCAAATTTAATTTGTACGCCATATAAGCTATTACTTAGCTAATAAAAAACAGATACACTGCGCAAAACTAGACGGTTGTTACCAAGGAAAACAATGCAATCATCCACTAAAAACTTTTTGCTCGCGCTTGTGTGCGTAATTTTAGCCATGATCACTATTCAATCTGGCGCTTCGTTTGCTAAGCAGTTATTTCCGATTATAGGACCTGAAGGCACCACCGCGCTTAGGCTTGGCTTTTCTGCACTTATTCTGTGTTTAATATTTAAACCATGGAAAAAGCTGCCGGCTAAAGGTAATCGACTTTCAATTGTAATATACGGTTTAAGCTTAGGCGGAATGAACATTTTATTTTATTACGCCATTGAACGTATCCCTTTAGGAATAGGTGTTGCGCTTGAATTTACCGGCCCACTCGCTGTGGCGTTATTTAGCTCACGCGCAAAGCGCGACTTTTTTTGGGTAGCGTGTGCTATTGCGGGTATTTTACTATTACTACCGGATATGAGCAGCCAAGAGAGCCTAGATCCAATAGGCGTAGTACTTGCGCTAGGTGCTGGTGCCTGTTGGGCAGCCTATATTTTATTTGGTAAAAAAACAGGCACGCAAAGCTCGGGCGGCGCAACGGTTGCTTTGGGTATGACTGTTGCAGCCATTGTACTTGTACCTTATGGCGGCATATTACAAAGCAGTGAGTTTACATGGAGTGTAATACCGCTGGGCATTGGCATTGCTATTTTATCAAGCGCGCTGCCCTATACGCTTGAAATGGTTGCCCTGCGCAATATGCCCGCTCAAGGGTTTAGTATTATGCTAAGTTTAGAGCCTGCATTTGCTGCCCTTGCTGGGTTTATTATACTTGGCGAGTTATTAACCCTGTGGCAATGGTTGGCTATTTTATTGGTGATTATAGCCTCGGTGGGTAGCTCATTTTCGTGTGTTAAAAAACAATAATCGCTTTTATAAAAAGGCCGGCACATAACTTCGCTGGCCTCTTAAATAATAAACCCTTTTATGATTTATATCGCGCTACCTTCTACTTGTTATTAAATAGCCGATTAGTGATATAACTGGCATACCCGCTGCCACTAACGCCACGCTTTGCCAGCCACCAGCTTCGTATAGTGGACTTGCTATTAACGAGCCAAGCGCCCCACCTACAAAAATACTGGTCATGTAAATGGCGTTTAAGCGAGCACGGCTTTGTGGCTCTAATGAATATACCACTCGCTGGCCCAGCACCATATTTGCCTGCACAGCAAAATCAATAAACATACCCGTAAGCGCTAAAATAATCACGCCGTGTGGTAGCTCAAATATACTGGGTAAAAAGCACGCTGCGGCAATCACTTTTGCCAATAACGATAACTGATGTGTATAGCCTTTGTCGGCTAAACGCCCAACAATGGGGGCCGCAATAGCGCCTGCGGCCCCAACAAGCGCAAAGAGCGCGATGTGTGTTTGCGATAAACCATACTCTCTGGCTAATACAACCGGTACACTGGTCCAAAATAAACTAAAAGAGGCAAACATAAGCGCTTGATACAGCGCCCGTTGACGCAGCACTGGCTGCAGTATTATTAGCTGCTTAAGCGATTTTAATAACTTAAAGTACGTTGTATTTTGTGTTGGTTGCCTGCTCGGTATCGCAAAATAGATAACACTGGCTATAAATGCCATACAACCTGCGGCAAAGTAAAATACAGCTCGCCAACCAAAATGATCGGCTATTAAGCTTGAAACTGGCCTCGCTAATAAAATACCCAATAACAGCCCCGCCATTATATTACCCAGTACTTGCCCACGTTTTTCATCTGACGATAAATGCGCAGCAAGCGGTATTAATACCTGCACCGATACAGAGCTTGCCCCAACGAGTAAGCATAAAACTAGCATTACACCTGGGCTTTGCGCCAAACCTACGCCTATTAAACTTAAAAATGTTATCGCTAAGGTAATTAGCATTAAGCGTTTGTTTTCGACTAAATCAGCCAATGGCACTAAAAAAAACAGTCCTAACGCATAACCAATTTGAGTAAGCGACACAATAAAACTTGCGCTATGTGTACTTAAACCAACATCGGGCGCTAATAACTCAATGATTGGCTGGGCATAATAAATATTTGCCACAATAAGGCCACAGCACAACGCAATAATGCTCACTAAGGTATTACTTATTTGCACAGGGTGTGCAGCATTTTGGTTCATGAAACACTCTAATTTATAAAAATAAAACCCACTGCAAATAAATGCAGCGGGTAGCCATGGTAAATGTAAAAATATAAGTTACTTAATAGGTGAAGGCTGCCCATGCGGACTAGAGCGCAAATACTGCTTTGGTGCTTTAACAGTTGCGCCAAGCTCAGCTGCGGCATGCCAAGGCCAATGCGGGTTATATAAAATACCACGGGCAAGGGCCACGCCGTCTGCTTGCTGCTCGCTAACAATATTTTCGGCTTGTTGTGGCTCGGTAATTAAACCAACGGCTATAACAGGCATGCTAACGGCCTTTTTAATAGCCGTTGCAAATGGCACCTGAAAGTTAGGTTTTACTGGTATTTTCTGTTCTGGGCTTAGCCCTGCTGTGCTTACGTGAATAAAATCGCAGCCAAGCTCATCAAGTGCCTTGGCAAGCGCTATTGATTGCTCTAAATCCCAACCGGCTTCAACCCAATCAGTCGCTGAAATACGAATGCCCACGGGTTTGCTACTGTTAAACTCTGCGCGCACAGCATTAAATACGTCTAGCACAATACGCATACGGTTTTGCAAACTACCGCCATATTCATCATCGCGCTTGTTACTTAAAGGTGATAAAAACTGGTGTAACAAATAACCATGTGCAGCATGTAGCTCAATTAAATCAATGCCCAGCTCATCAGCACGTTTAGCCGCGCTAACAAAGTCTTTAATTAATGAGTCTATGTCGGATTGGCTCATAGCTTTGGGGACTGGGCTATTATCGTCATACGCAACTGCTGAAGGCGCGAGCGTTTGCCAGCCGTTTTCATCCGTTGGGCTTAATGCGCCACCACCATCCCATGGTTTTTCCGTAGATGCTTTACGCCCAGCATGCGCAAGCTGAATACCAATAGGCATAGGGCTATATTGTCTAACCGCTTTTAAACTTTTATCTAATGCTTGCTGTGTTTCGCTGTTCCAAAGCCCTAAATCGCCGTAACTAATGCGCCCCTCTGGGCTTACCGCGGTAGCCTCTAATATTAATAACCCTGCGCCACTTAAGCTCAATTGCCCTAAATGAATGGTGTGCCAATCACTGGCAGCTCCATTGTGTGCTGAATACTGGCACATAGGCGCAATAATAATACGGTTGTCTAGAGTGAGTTCACCGAGCTTTAAAGGTGAGAATAATTGGCTCATAAATATTCCTTAATACGCGTACTTTAGTACGAAATGCTATAGCTTACGGTATGAAGGGTTAATGGGGATCAAACTTCACTTTTATAGTGCTAAAACGTGAATAAATGCTGTTTAGTAAAATATTCAACAGGGCCTTATAGGTTTTTTAACTGTATTAACACATTTAGGTAATAAAACAATGTGAGCGGCTATTTACATTTACTCAACGAGTAAAACATGCTCGCTTGTACCTTAATTAGCCAATTGTTTGGATGTTATACATATTTATATTATCTTCTGCTAAAGCCAACCTATATTTATTCTAAAAAAGTGAATTAAAATTCATTTTAGCATTCCCACCACTTTAACTCCCTGATAAACTAATTAACCTACATTAACTGGTGTTAAATTTTAAATCTGGGGATCACTTTTTATGTTTAAACCAAGCTTACTAACCTTGGCTATTTCGAGCGCTGTATCTGGCGCATTTATATTTTCTAATTCTGCAGTGGCGCAAGAAGAAGTTACCGCTCAAAAAAAATCGCTCGAAGTAATCGAAGTTACAGCAACCAGACGCAGCGGCTCTGTACAAAATGCACCGCTAAACATTACCGCACTTGATGCCGATGTAATGAAAGATCAAAACATTGGCGAACTA
This sequence comes from Pseudoalteromonas sp. S3785, assembly GCF_005887365.1. NCBI lineage: Bacteria > Pseudomonadati > Pseudomonadota > Gammaproteobacteria > Alteromonadales > Pseudoalteromonadaceae > Pseudoalteromonas > Pseudoalteromonas sp. S3785. Next base: position 6,362 of record NZ_PNCT01000039.1, read on the forward strand.
GCCGATGTAGCGCGTTGGGTGCCTGGTTTAACAATTACCGATCAAGGTGGTCGCTCAGGCTCGCCAATTATTGTACGTGGTTTAAACACAAACTCGTCAGGTCCCTCATCAGATGGTGGTACCGTAGCCACATACGTTAACGAAATTCCAGTGTCAGTAGATATGCGCTTGGTAGACATAGAACGCGTAGAAGTACTTATTGGGCCACAAGGCACATTATATGGCGCGGGAACACTCGGCGGTGCAATTCGTTACATGCTTAAAGAGCCAGAGCTTGATTTTACCTCCGTAGAAGTATTTGGTGACCTATTTCAAACCCAAGAAAGTGACTCATTAGGCGGCGAAGGTGGCTTTATTGTTAACCTGCCAATTATTGAAGATAAATTAGCTGTACGTGCAAGCTTAAACGTATACGAAGACCCAGGGTTTATTGATTATGCTTATACAGTGCGCGAACCAGGTGTATCGCTACCGGACCCTGATTGGAGCAACGCCGACGAAGTAAACAACAATATTAAAAATGTTGAAGATGCTAACGGCGAAACCACCACGACTGGGCGCATTTCGGTACGCTTCAAACCAAGCGAAACATTTGAAGGGACACTTAATTACTTTTACCAAAACCAAGACAGCGAAGGCCGCTCAATTGTTCATTACAACAGCCTAAACGATGATAACGGTTTAAGCGATATTGTAGGTAAGTACGAGTCGGCTTATCGTTATGAAGAACCGCGCGAAAAAGAAGATCAACTACTAAGCCTCGAGCTAAAAGCCGACTTAGGTTTTGCAGAGCTTGTATCGGCAACCGGTATTTCGAGCTTTGATGCCGACGGCCAACGCGACCAAACCGATTTACTTATCCGCCTAGATTATGGTTATGAAGAGTTCCCTTCATTCTCAGCATTTACCCGAGAGGTTGATGAAGAAGATACCTTTACGCAAGAGCTGCGTTTAGTATCGCAAAGCGACAGCGACCTAAATTGGATTGTAGGCGCGTTTTACAACAAAACCGAAACAGAAGCATCAAGCAGAGAGTTTACACCTGGGTTTGACCAATTCGCTATCGATAACTTTGGCGGCGCGCAGCTAAGACCTGACTCATTAGAATACTTAGAGCTTACAAAAAGTGAAGTTACTGAGTCCGCACTATTTGGTGAAGTTGGCTATCAAATTACCGAAAAGTTAGATATTACTATCGGTGCACGTTTTTACGAATACGATGTAGAGTCGCAAGCGGCTTTTGACTTCCCGCTTGCAAATACTCTTTATGGCGATGCAGACCCTGATGCAATCACCGTTGCTTACGAAAAAGACAAAGCCGGCGATAACGGTAACTTATTTAAATTTAATGCTAAATATCAATTTACTGATTCAGTAATGGCTTATGTAACAGTGAGTGAAGGCTTTAGAATTGGCGGCTCAAACGGTTTAGTATCTTGCCCAGATCCAATCCCTGAAGATCAACAAACAGGCTGTGGTAAACCTGACGAATTATTATTTGAAGCCGACACTACAACAAACTACGAGTTAGGCTTTAAAAGCACCTGGCTTAAAAGCCAGCTACACTTTAACGCCGCGTTATTTAACGTAGATTGGGATGATGCACAAATTACAGGCGCTACTGATGTAGGCCAATTAACGTACTTATCTAACGCAGGCAGTGCAAACGCAAAAGGGGTTGAGCTATCTACCCGTGCTATTTTATCTGACTCGTTTACCGTGTACGCAACCTATGCTTATACAAAAGCAGAGCTAACCTCAGATGCACCATTTTTATTTAATGCCGATGGCACAGATGGCGCAGAAGATGGCGACCGTTTACCTGGCTCGCCAGAGCATCAGTTCTCTATGGGTGTAAACTATCAAACAGATGTATTTAGCGACAAAACCCTTGATATTAACTACGGTTTAACCGCGCAAAGCGATGTACTTTCAAAAGTAGGTTTGCATGACAGCGGTGAAACACTACCAGGTTATAGCTTAAGTAATATTTCTGCTAAGTTAACAGCCGATGAGTGGTCAACAACTCTATATGTTGATAATCTATTTAATAAATATGCATTTACATCGGTTCGTCGCTCAGATGCAGACATAACAACTGCAAACGGTGCCGACATACAGCGTAACTACGGCCACTATATTAACCGCCCGCTTACAGTAGGCGTTAAATTTAACTACAAATTTGAAATATAATTTATAGTCACTTTTAAACAATGTTGTAAGGCTCAAATTCATTTGAGCCTTTTTTCTTTATAAACGCGTAACTAAATAATAAAAATTAAACAATGCAGCCAAATTTAAAACATCTTCATCAAAGTGCTATTAAACATTTAAACCAAGGCAATATTGAGCTTGCTCATAAAGCGTTAGTTGAATTAGTAACGCAAAAAAGCGACTTTGCCGATGGCTACTTTTTACTGGCCATGGTTAATTTACGCGTAGGGCAAATACACAAAGCCATAAAGCTTATAGAAAAAGCCCTTAGCTTTGGTAAAAGCATTGAATACAGCGCCCAACTTGCAAAATGTTATGCAATTACAGGCGAGCTAACTAAAGCCAAAAACACCGCTTTAGCCATACCCGTTGAGCAAATACAAAAGCCTCTTGATGCCGACACCTTAGGTGTTGCACTTACACAAGCAGGCCTACACAAAGAGGCACTAAATTACTTTAACTGCGCAATTGAACTGGCCAAACACGCAAATAAACCACAACCACAGTTTTATTATAATTTAGGGGTAAGCGCTAAATTTGTAGGCCAATTTGAACAAGCCAAAAATGCCTTTGAAAGCGCCATTACTCTAAACCCGCTGCATCACCAAAGCCATTTTGCATTAAGTGACTTAACCAAAGCCACCGCGCAATCTAATCATATAGCGCGCTTAAAAACCGTAGCTGAGCAAACCACTAATCCCGATGCAAAATTACACATTGGCCACGCACTTGCAAAAGAGTACCAAGACATAGGCAAGTTTGATAATGCGTTTAAAAGCCTAGAGCAAGGTAAAACGGCTAAACGCGCTATGCAGCCGTTTGATCATAAAAGCTCAACCGCATTATTTGAACACATTAAACATTTAAGTAAGCAGCATCAACACGCGCTAACACAAGGAAACCCAACACCAGAGCCTATTTTTGTATTAGGTATGCCCCGCTCTGGCACCACATTGGTTGAGCGTATTTTATCGAGCCACAGCGACGTACAATCAGCCGGTGAATTACAAGACTTTGGCCTAAGCGTTAAAAAGTTAAGCCAAACTCAAACACCGCATGTACTCGATACTCAAACTCTCACTAAAGCCTACGAGCTTGATTTTAATCAGCTTGGGACAACCTATTTAAACGCCACTCGCGTAACCACCGGCAGTCATAAGCACTTTATTGATAAACTCCCGTTTAACTTTTTTTATATCGACTTAATAACTAAAGCCCTACCAAACGCTAAAATTATTTGCATGCTGCGCGACCCAATGGACTCCTGTATTGGTAACTTTCGCCAGTTATTTACCATTAATAACCCGTATTATGCTTACTCCTTAGACTTACTCGACACTGCTAAATTTTATAGCCGCTTTTACAAACTCATGCAGCACTTCAGCAACATACACAGCAATATAAAATTAGTAAAATACGAAGAGCTAGTCGCAAAGCCCGAACAGCAAATAAAAGAGCTAGTCAGCTTTTGTAATTTAGAGTGGCAAGCACAATGTATAGACTTTCACTTAAACACCGCACCAGTTTCTACTGCAAGTAAAATGCAAGTACGCCAACCACTTAACAACAAAGCAATTGGCCGTTGGAAGGCGTTTAAACCCCATACTGATGCAGCAGTTGAGTACCTTTTAAGCCAAGGTATAGATGTTGAATAAGCGTTTTATTTTACCGATGGGAGAATCTAAATAGGCGACTTATGTAAGTGTAAGTCGGATAAGCGAAGCGCCATCCGACACAGTAAAATACCTTGCAAATTATTATCTCATTTTATGTTGTCGAGTGGCTGGAAAGTGCCAATTAAAGACACTTATGATTTTAGTTATTTGTTAGGCTTACCCTACATCAATTTAGGCATTAATGCGTGCAAAAAATAATAACAAATAGGGGAGCTTATGCATATTACGACTAATTTTAATGCTTTAAAATAGTGCCGGTACTTTGGTACCAAAAGCAAAATTAAAGTGTAAATAAGGCCTAGAAATGATGAAAGTATTAACAGGAGAGCTAATAGCATTTCTATTATATCTCCACCGCCATATGGCTCCCCTTGAACTACAGAAAATGACCAATACAAAGTTGAACGGTATAATAAACCAATAAAAGTAATTGCTATTGGTAATGTAACGAAAATTTTAAATAACATCCGTGCCTTTTGGTATGCCTAACGCCGTTTTAAGCAGCGAGTAATAGCTTGCTAAAATGTGAAACGAAGTGAAACCGAGCAAGCTGTTACGTGTCCGACTTGAAACCCCTTGTTAGGCAGCATTAAACAATACTTAATTATAGTGGGTAATAATTGCTCTCATTATCTTTGCTTGAAGCTCATAAGTCTCATCACCGCCATTAGTTAAAATAATAATCTCAAGATCGTACTTCGGATGAAAAAACAATTCTGTTTGATAGCCATCTTGTGAACCGCCATGAGAATAAAAAGGCTGTTCACCCCAACCTATAATCCAACCTAAACCAAAGGTGCCATCATCACCTGCATCACTATGAACTTTAGTCATTAAATTTAACGACTTTTGACTAATAATTTTTCCCTCTTTCAATGCAACTATAAAGTTATTAAGGTCTTCAATACTACTGACTTGTGCCATTGCTCCAGTGGTATATTGATTTATTCCAAAAAAAGATTCCGTTTTAGCATAATTAAGGGCGTCATTCGGTTTAATAGTGGCGCCTTTCTCGACAATATAGCTATTTTTCATATTTGCAGGAATAAAAATATTATCACTCAAATAATCGGAAAAACTAACTCCGCTAACTTTTGCAATTACTTCAGCTAACAGTACGTAACAACTATTACAATAAATCGCTTTATCGAAAGTTTGTGATTTAACCTTAATTTTATTTGAGGAAATAAATTTTATAACATCTTGGTTTGTCGATAAATTTGCTAAGTTTAGGTTTGATTCTGAGAAGAAGTCGTCAGAAATATATACCCTATGAGATAGTAAATGCTTTATCGTAATATCTTTCCAATCGGTGGGTAACCCTTGAATGTATTTGGTTATACGGTCGTCTAGAGAAACCTTTTTCTGCTCAACTAACTGCATAATTGCCAATGCAGTAAAAGGTTTACTAATTGAGCCAATTCTAAACCCTGTATGAGATCGAATCGGATAATTCTTATCTTTGTTAGCAAGCCCTTTACTTAACTGATAAATAATTTCATTATTTTTTTTAACTAAAACACTAACTCCTGGCTGATCTTCTTTTTGCTTTGATAATATTAAATTTAACTTGTCTACAAGAGCGTCTTTATTATCTTGAGAATGAACTCCACTAAATACAGGTGTGCTTGCTAAATAGATAAGTGAAATCAGAAAAACTTGAATTATTATTTTTTTCATTATTTCCTCTTCCTTGACTGAGGCACAACTTAATCAGCTGCCTAATTTTAAGCTTTGGGGCGCTAGCACGTGGGCTAAAATCCGAGCGAAGCAAGTGAGCCCGCGTGTTAGCGTCCCAGCGACCGAAGGGAGTGCCAACAGCGTTTTGTTAGGCATGTTGTGTCCAAAAGAATGGGTTTAAAAAGGGAGCATAAGCCCATATTAGTGTGCCGGTAATGGTGATTAACAACCCTAAAGCCTCAGCTTTTAATATTCTATTTGCTTTACTTAACTTTCGATTACTATCATCTTCTTTCTGTTCTTTTGTTTGAAGCTCGGCCATTATTCCGTCTCTATTTTCTGGATAAAGCGTGTCGATAAACCGATTAATTTCCTGTTCAGTTTTAGGTACCGAATGACTAACTGTAAGTAAAATTCCAAAAATTGTAGCGACACCACCAAATGCAGAAAGCCAAGTAAGATCATGCATAGATATAGATACTATGAGGGAAATAGTTAACCAAACAAGAAGCAGCGAGAATATTAACCACGTCCTTGTAGCTATATAATTGAAAGCAAATAGTACTTTCGGGACGTCAACTTTTTGCATATAAACTCCTTTCAATGCCTAACAATTTAATAATGCGCTCATCGCGCATATTTCTGCCGACTTGACGCTCATTTATCTATTTTATTTAGTTTTAACAAATTGCCTAAAGTATTACTATCACTAAGTTTTCTAAAGTTTTTAGGTAAAGTTAAATAGAACAATATACGCGCGTTGCTCATTTTCATGAATATATGCGCAAAGCACAGTTTGACCACTAAATTGACTATTATATTTATCCAATCTAAATGACTGCTCACAGCGGCCTTTTAAAAACTCAATTTAATTAGCTTGAGCACCCCACCACAACGCTTATTTACTTTTATGTCGGTTCAACTGCAAATAATGTCGATTCAGATAAACATTAATGAAGCAGGTTAAAAAACTCGCTAAATTTCTTATCAACAAAACGCCTAATACCTATTTTGATAAGGAATATAGTCATGAACATTATTACAAAAACAGTTAATGGCAAATTGATGGTGATTGTAAATGATGATATTAAATCTGAACTAAGCACCAGCAGAGCCGGTGCTGATAAACTAAAGCAATTACTACACATTTAGTTTATCTAAAAATGTGTTACTAATCATTGCTCGAATACACACTTAAAATAGGAAACTTATGCTCAGCAAACGATATCGTTACCGACTGTGTTTGGTTGCCATTAAAGCCTAACTTAAACTCACTTGGTGTTAGCCTGTTGCCATCTGCAAACAGCGCTAATAAATGTTCCTGATTAAGTTCACGCTTGCCAGAGGCTAAATTAGTAAGGGTAATAACCGCCCAACGCTCTCCTATTTCGTTACTCATAAGTACATAGTTTACAATTGAAAAGTCAGACTTTTTGGGCGTTATATTGTTATCGTTTGGAAACGACAACTGCATGCTATTTGGTATGGCTCGGTCTACGTTTAGTACATTATTTTGCGCTGCAAACACATTGCCGCTAAGTATTAATAAAAATAAAAAGCTGCCTACAATTTTTACCACAATTAAAGCCCTTTTAGATTTAGCTGCTTGATTAAAATTTATACTCGCAGTTTTTACCTATTATGTAAACACTCTATTAAACGCTCAGTAAATTAACTAAGCGCTCATTCAGTGACACCCCATTAGTATTAACACTTTGCAGGACGTTAAAAAACATAAGGTTATTAAATAGGAGTAAATTACATGGCAACCACACCTGAAAAGTCACATGAGGTTAGTGATGCGCAATCGACTTTATTAAACCCAGAGCACAGCATTCAAGTACGAGGCGCGCGTGTTCATAACTTAAAAGATGTGGATGTAAACTTGCCCCGTAATTCACTTGTTGTTTTTACCGGTATATCAGGCTCGGGTAAATCATCGCTTGCCTTTGGAACATTATTTGCCGAATCCCAGCATCGCTATCTTGATTCGGTATCCCCTTATGCACGCAGATTAATCGATCAGGTAGACGAGCCTGATGTAGATTCAATTGAAGGACTGCCACCCGCGGTCGCATTACAGCAACAGCGTGGTGCACCCTCGGTACGCTCATCGGTGGGTAGTGTAACCACTATTTCTAACGCGCTGCGAATGCTTTACTCACGCGCAGGCGAATACCCCAAAGGGCAAGGCATACTGTACGCCGATGCGTTTTCGCCCAATACGCCACAAGGCGCCTGCCCAGAATGCCACGGTATTGGCCGTGTATTTAACGTAACCGAAAAGTTGTTAGTGCCCGACCCCACTAAAACAATTAAAGAGCGCGCTATTGCAGCATGGCCGCCAGCTTGGCAAGGTAAAAACCTAAGCCGTATTCTTACCTCATTAGGCTACGATATTAATAAACCGTGGAATACCCTGCCTAAAAAAGCCCGTGATTGGATTTTATTTACCGACGACACACCCACAGTGCCCGTGTTTCCTGAGTACACGCTTGAACAAACCCAAGCGGCGATTAAAAATGAAGAAAGCCCTAGCTACATGGGTACCTTTATAAGTGCTAAACGTTTTGTTTTACAATCGTTTGCGAGCACTCAAAGCCCACGCACTAAAAAGCGCGTATCGCAGTATATGCAAATATCACAATGCCCGCAGTGCGAAGGTAAAAAGCTTAAAAAAGAGTCGCTATCGGTTAAAGTTTCGGGCCTTGATATAGGCGAGATTTCGCAATTAACGCTCAATGAGCTGGCAGATAAATTAAGGTTTGCCGTTAGTAACCCCGCTAAAAGTAACGCAGCAAACCCCGAAAAAGCCATAGTTGCAAAGCGTATAGCAGACGACATTCTTAAACGCGTAGAAGCACTCACCAAACTTGGTTTAGGGTATTTATCGCTTGAGCGCACCACCCCATCGTTATCGCCGGGTGAGTTACAACGCTTAAGGCTTGCAACACAAATTCGCTCAAAATTATTTGGTGTTGTGTATGTGTTAGATGAACCTTCGGCAGGTTTACACCCTGCCGATACGCAAGCATTATTAGCCGCATTAGATGAACTAATAGCCGCTGGTAACTCAGTGTTTGTGGTTGAGCACGACGTGAGTGTTATCCGCCATGCCGATTGGGTGGTTGATGTAGGGCCAAATGCGGGCTCCCATGGCGGTAATATTGTTTATAGCGGCCCTGTTGAAGGCTTAAAGCAAATTAGCAGCTCACACACGAGCCAGTATTTATTTAAAAATAACGAACCTCAGCAAGCTCAAATACAAAACAAGCAACGCCCAGCAAAAGCATGGCTTACGCTTAAAAATGTTGAGCGTAATAACTTACAAAAGCTTAATGTAGAATTTCCGCTTGGGGTTATTACAAGTGTTACAGGAGTCTCTGGCTCAGGTAAATCAAGCTTAGTAAGTCAAGCGCTTGTTGAGCTGGTTTACGATGCACTAGGGCAAAAATCCCAGCCACAAATACCTAACGATGAAGCCGAGCTGCTCGAGCAAGAACTCGATATAACAACCGGCGGGCAAATAACAGGGGGCATTGAGTACATAAAGCGCCTAATAACGGTTGTTCAAAAAGCCATTGGTCGCACACCTCGCTCAAACCTTGCAACTTATACGGGTTTGTTCGATCACGTACGTAAACTGTTTGCCAATACCAAAGAGGCAAAAGCACGTAAGTACGACGCGGGCCGTTTTTCGTTTAATGTTAAAAAAGGACGCTGCGAAAATTGCGAAGGCGTAGGCTTTGTAAGCGTAGAGCTGTTATTTTTACCTAGCGTGTATTCGCCTTGCCCTGTGTGTAACGCCAAGCGCTACAACCAAAAAACACTCGAGATTACCTATAAAGATAAAACCATTGCAGATGTACTTAATTTAACGGTGGAGTCTGCGCATACATTTTTTGCCGATGAGCCCGCTATTTTACGTGCGCTCAATGCGCTCTTACAAGTGGGCCTTGGCTATTTACGTTTAGGCCAACCTGCTACTGAGCTTTCGGGCGGCGAGGCCCAGCGCATCAAACTTGCCACAGAGCTGCAACGCACACAGCGCGGCGATACGCTTTATATTTTAGATGAACCAACCACAGGCCTACACCCAAAAGATGTAGCTATGCTAATGGCGCAGCTAAATGGCTTAGTTGATGCGGGCAACACCGTGATTATGGTTGAGCACGATATGCAAGTAGCCAGTAACAGTGATTGGGTTATTGATATAGGCCCAGGTGCGGGCGACGAAGGCGGAGTAATAGTTGCACAAGGTAAACCTGAAAGCGTCGCTGAATCACAAAAAAGTAAAACGGCACCATTTTTAAAAGCGCAGTTAAATGACGCAGGTTCTAATTAAAAATTAATAGTAGTTATGCGTAAAATAAAAAGAGCCTAGGGCTCTTTTTATTAGTCTAAGGCTAACCAAACACCTACAAGCATCATTAAACTGCCTGCTATACGGTTCATCCATTTAATATTATCGCCTCGGGCTAAAAACAGACGCAGGCTTTTACCACCCGTTGCGTAAGCTAACATGCTTACAAATTCGGTTACCATAATTACGCTAAGTAAAATCACTAATTGTGGCGCAACGGCCTGATCAACATTAATAAAGGGTGGGAGTAGTGAAATCATAAACGCCCACCCTTTAGGGTTAGCAACAGCGGTAATAAACCCTTGCGTAAAAAGCGACTGCCTACTTACATCGGTTGGGCTGTGTGTATTAACCGACATTTTACCTTTAGCGCGCCACATATTTACGCCAATATAAATTAAGTACGCGCCGCCTACCCACTTTAGAATAGCAAACGCATCAGGGTAATTTAGCATAACGCTGGCTACACCAAGTACCGCAGCAACGGCAACACTTGCTACGCCTAATAGCTCACCTATCATCATCCATAAGGTTCGGCGCACACCTATGCTCATGCCGAGTGTCATGGCAAGGGTCATACACATACCCGGGGTGATAGACACAAAAAAGAACGTTGGAATAAAAACCGCAAGCGCTGCTACATCAATCATTAAATTACCTTGTATTAAAAACAAAAACGCGGCTCTAAGTAGCCGCGTTGCTGCTTACTTATGTGATTACTCTTGCCCAGTACTTGCCACTGGTTCAGTAATTACTTCTACTGGCTCTGCTGTATCATTTAACAAATACTTATCTAGCCACTGCTCTTGTTCCCACAGTACATGTAATAAACTTTTACGTGCGCGGTAGCCGTGGGCTTCGTAAGGAAGCATTACTAAACGAGCGTCTTTACCTAGGCCTTTAAGCGCAGCGTACATACGCTCACTTTGCATTGGGAAGGTGCCCGAATTCGGATCTTCTTGACCATGGATCATCAGCATTGGCTCATTGATTTTTTCAGCGTGAAAAAACGGCGACATATTAGCGTATACACTTTGAGCTTGCCAAAAATCACGTTCTTCACCCTGAAAACCAAACGGCGTTAACGTACGGTTGTACGCGCCACTGCGGGCAATACCGGTTTTAAATAAATCGCTATGTGCTAATAGGTTTGCCACCATAAATGCACCGTACGAATGCCCTGCTATAGCTATTTTGTTTTTATCGGCAACGCCTTTTTTAACCAATACATCAACCGCTGCTTGTGCACTTGAAACTAACTGCTTTCTAAAGTTATCGTTTGGTTCACTGCCATCAATGCCTACAATTGGCATTTTAGGGTCGTCAAATACGGCAATACCTTTTGCAAGGTAAGGCATCGGGCCCCAATAGCCAATGTAGGTAAATTCGTATGGCGACTCACGCACTTGTGATGCTACGGCTTTATCTTTGTATTCAAGCGGGTATGCCCACATAAGTACGGGTAACGGGCCTTGGGTTACATCGTAACCTGGCGGTAAATAAAGCGTGCCAGAAAGCTCAACTCCGTCATCACGTTTGTAACGTAGCTGCTCTTTTGTCACGCCTTTAAATGCAGGGTACGGATGAGCAAAGTTAGTTAATTGGGTAAGTGTATCGTTATCTAAATCACGAATAAAAAAGTTAGGTTGCTCGGTTTTAGACTCTCGCACAGTTATAAAGCGCTCGCCTTCATCGTCAAGTAATGCACGAACGCGCTCGTAGTATGGTGCTTGTGATTGCCATAAACGCTTGCTGCTATTTGTTTTTACATCGTACCTGTCTAAAAACGGAATATTACCTTGCTCTGATGCGCCATTGCCGCGCAGGTACATATAGCGCCCACCAACAATTTTAATCACGTTGGCGCCTAAATCGTTACGTTCGTATATAAAGCTACCTGGGTTTTTATACGCATCGTTATAGCTTCGCTCAGAAAAAAGCACACGGTTTTTGTCTGCATTGCGTGGTTGAATAACATAGGTTCGCACTTGGCGGTCGCTAAAGCGCCAGTCGCTAAGCATGGCAATATTTTGATTGCCCCAAACTATACCAGCATAGCGGCGCTCTACTTTAGCAAACAGCTTAGGCTCGCGTTTAAACGGCGCGCGTAGGCTGTAAATATAATCATGGTGCTTAACATCGGTTTTCATGTCGCCGCCATCTTGCGCCTCGGCCCAAATAACTTCTGCGCCTTGATCCGCGCGCCATTCAAAGTCGCGTCGGCCAGTGCGAACACTGTCGTAGCCTTGCGGAATGTTATCGGCAAGTGGCTGTTTTACAAGTTCGGCTAATGCATAACCGCGCATGCCCCATATTTGCCACGTACTCGCAAACCGGCTGTACGGTACTTGGTACGAAAACGGCTCGTTTATCGCAGCCACTAATATATTGGTTGAATCGGGCGATACCGAAAATGACTTAAATAATGCAGGGCTGCCAATGGCTTGTGTATTGCCATCAAGCGTTACGTAAGCTAATTGCCCTTGGCCGTAAAATTTAAACTGTGCTTCGTCAAAGGGGCTGGTTAATAAGTTTTGATAGGTACGCGCAGGGGCTTTTTCGCCTGTGCTTTGCTGTATAACAGGCACTACATTTTGACTACTGTTTTTAAGTGCGGGCTTACCTATATTAACCGCTAAATTTGCAACCAGTGCGCTGCTATCAGGCAGCCATTGGTAGGGCGTAGCGGTAATAACCGAGTTAAGCGCTGCGTTTGAGAGCATTTTTGCTTGCTTTGTCTCTACACTGTAAAGCCATAAATTTGCTTGGTTTTGTTGCTCTACAACAAACGCTAAATACTTACTGTTTGATGACCATTTAGGTGAGCGAATAATACCACTTGGTAAGTTATTAATATTAATAACCGTGCCGCTTTGCACGTGCTTTAGCTCAACTGCGCTGTATTTTGCGCTAACACGCGAGCGTGAAAAGTTAGCAGGGTTTAGCTTTATACCCGCAAGTTTAAGCTCATCTTTGGCAAGCTCATCTAGTGTTACTACGCGCTTTCGCTCAAATAAAGCAAGCCATTGGCCATCGCTCGATAAAAAACTAGTCGGTGCTAATTTGGCATCTACCACAGCGGCAAGCTCTGGCGAAGGTGTTTGATAGCCTTGCTCAGCATAACTGCTTGGCATTATTACAACACAACAAATAAAGGCAACTAACAGCCTAAATGCGTTCATGTTTTTATCCTTTTGTTATTTTTAAAATTATAAAAGGTATATAAACATGTTTTGCTCTGTTCATAAAGTATTAAGCTTTAAATTGCAGGGCTAAAAGATGACTTAAATGCATTATATACGCTACACTACGCAGCTATTTACTCATTACTGTGCGCTTAAAATTCCATGCCTAACAAAGCTAAATCGGTCACTATTTTTGATGTTGCTCACCACGCGGGGGTGTCTAAATCGACTGTGTCGCTGGTGCTTACGCACAGCAATAAGGTAGCCGATAAAAGCAAACAAAAAGTGTTACAAGCCATAGAAGAGCTAGGCTATGTGTATAATCGTGATGCTGCAGCTATGCGCTCTGGGCGCACTAACCTAGTGGTTGTAGTAATTGACGATTTAACAAACCCACTTATGGCATTGCTTGCTAAAAGTATAGAGCAGGCATTAAGCGAGGCTTTTTTTCAAGCCATTATTGTTAGTAGTAACAACAGCGTAGAGCGCCAAACGCAGCTAATAAATAATTTAAAAGAATACAAAGTAGCTGCATTTATAATGTGCCCTGTGGCAAATACCTGTGCACAGTGGCTCGACAACCTTACTACTGCCTACCCAGTCATTAGCCTAATGCACGAAGTGCCCTACAGCTCAGCCCCGTGTGTTTTGCCCGACTACACTAAAGCAAGCCACCTAGTCACATTGCAGCTAATAATTGAGCCGCCTAAAAACATGCTGTTTATGGGGGATGAAAGCTTATCGGCACAGGCTTTATTAAGTGGCTTTAATAGCGCGTGTCAAAAACACAATATAACCCCCGAGCCTGCAATTACGTGCACAAAAAGCACCCCATTACATGCTAAGCAAGTATTTAGTAACACATTACTTAATAAGCCGAGTATTGACGCGGTAGTATGCGCTAACACTGTTATTGCACATGGCGTTTTAAGCGCCGCCCCGCATTTAAAAAACAGTATAGTGAGTTGCTTACATATTCCTGATATTACCGAAATGCAGCCTCGCTTTACTAGCGCTAATATAAGCACACAAGAGCTTGCTAAGCGCAGTATTTTAGTGCTGCAAGAACAACTCCAAACACACACAGCACCAGTAAAAACGCTGGTAAATGTAAACTTACAAATTAGAGAAACACCGTAATGAAAAAAGTGCTGGTAATTGGTTACGTATGGCCAGAGCCAAATTCGTCTGCTGCGGGTACGCACATGATGTCGTTATTAAACGCGTTTAAAACGCAAAATTGGCAAGTAGAATTTGCCACCCCAGCACAACGCACCGAGCACATGGTAAACCTAGATGAGTACGGTATTACCAGCCAAAGCATAGCCCTAAACTGCGAAAGTTTTGATGAGTACGTTAAAGCGTACAACCCAGACATAGTGATGTTTGACCGCTTTATGATGGAAGAGCAATTTGGCTGGCGTGTAGACAAACATTGCCCTAATGCCATTAAAATACTCGATACCGAAGATTTACAGTGTTTACGAAATGCGCGCCACGAAGCGCATAAAGGCGAGCGCGAGTTTACCACCAGCGATTTACATTCCGACATAGCAAAACGCGAAATAGCGGCTATTTTGCGCTGCGACCTCAGCTTAATTATTTCAAGCTACGAAATGGAATTGCTCAATAGTGTATTTAAGGTCGAACCAAGCTTATTACACCATTTACCGTTTATGGTCGATTTAAGTGCATTACCTAAAACCACAAAAAGCTTTGATGAACGCACGCACTTTATGACCATAGGTAACTTTAGACATGCCCCCAACTGGGACGCCGTGCTGTATTTACAAAAAATATGGCCGCTTATTCGCAAGCAACTACCAAAAGCCGAGCTACACATTTATGGCTCTTATCCGCCCCCAAAAGCAACTGCACTTAATAACCCTAAAACGGGGTTTTTAATCAAAGGCTGGGCCGACGACGCCTATGAGGTAATGCAAAGCGCACGCGTGTGTTTAGCACCGCTTCGTTTTGGCGCAGGTATAAAAGGCAAGCTGCTAGAAGCGATGATAATGCAAACGCCCAGCGTTACCACTAATATTGGTGCAGAGGGAATGCACAACGATTTACCTTGGCCTGGTAAAGTGGCTAATAATACCGACGATTTTGCAAATGCAGCCGTTGAGCTTTACACCAATCAAGCCGATTTTGAACATGCGCAACAAGCTGGCAAAACACTACTTAATACCTTGTACGACAAAGTAAAATTAAACACGGGGTTAATTAATAAAATTGACTCAATAAGCAAGGATTTAAAAGCGCACAGGGAAAAAAACTTCACAGGACAAATGTTAAAACATCATACTATGCGCAGTACGCAATATATGGCGCAATGGATTGCTGAAAAAAATAAAAAATTAGATTAAAAATGACTAGACTCCTACAAATTTGTGTTTAAAATCGCGCCCATTACAAATGGGCGTTTTAGCCTATACTTTTAGCTAATTTATTTACTCACTGGTCCATACAAGATTTGAAAACTGCAACCTTTACTGAAAAGCGCAAATTTATCGTTAAATTAGGTAAAATGCTACACAAGTACGGCACCCCTGCGTACCGATTAGAAGCACACTTAATGGAAGTGGCCACCTACTTAGGGCTTAAATCGTCTTTTGTTATGTCGCCAACTTCAGTAACATTTGTAATTTGGACTGATGGCCACGAAGACGAATACACCCACGTGGCACGCGTAGACCCAGGCGATCACGACTTAGGCTCACTAGCCGATACCGACGATTTGGTAAATCAAATGCTCGACGACAAGCTCACTTTACAAGAGGTTGATGCCCAGCTTGATGCCATTTACGACATGCCAAATCCGTACAACAAACTCGTAACCGGTATTGCGTTTGCAACGTCGGGTGGTGCGTTTGCTATGTTAATGGGCACCAGTTGGACAGACGTTATTTGGTCTGGCTTACTCACCTTAGTTGTATATTTATTTGTGTTATGGTCAAGTCGCTCTAAACGTGTTGCACATATGCTTGAGCCACTTGTAGCCATTATTTCAGCTATATTAGCTTGTGCGGTAAGTGTGTACATAACCCCCGAAATTAATATACGTTTAGTGGTGCTTTCAGCCATTATTGTATTTATACCAGGCCTTGCCCTTGCACTTGGTTTAGCCGAACTTGCAGCTAGGCATTTGGTGTCGGGAACTGCGCGGGTAATGGACTCGTTTATGCTGTTGTTTAAATTGTACTTTGGTGCATTTATTGGCATAGGCATTGGCTTTGCCATTTTTGGCCAAGCAGACTTTGTGCAACCAGAGCCTCTTCCTAAATGGACTGCTTGGCTAGCAATACTTCTGCTTTGTAGCAGCTTAGTTGTTATATTTAGAACTAAAATTAAGCATGCGGGCTGGTCTATCGCATCTGGTTTTATAGCCTATGGCACGAGTATTGGCTCGGCAATGTACCTTGATTATACGTTAGGTACATTTGTTGGGGCGCTTTCGGTTGGTGTGTTTAGTAACTTATTTAATCGCGTTGCAAATGCCCCAGCCTCCATTGTTGCCATGCAGGGCTTAATTGTACTGGTACCCGGCAGTAAAACTTATATTGGCTTAAACTCGCTTATTGAAGGCCAAGATTTTGTTTATGCTGAACATATAGGCCAGCAAACGTTTTTAATATTTATGTCGCTTGTAGCAGGGCTTATATTTGCAAACGTGGCTTTACCGCCTAAAAAAAGCTTATAAACTTGTTGTAACTAATAAGCCCGTTAACTTTGTAACGGGCTGTGTTGTTTAAACTGCTATTCGTTATGGGGGATGGTTAGTACAATTTTTCCTACGTGTTGTTTTTGTGCAAACACCTTTTGCGCCGTAACAATTTCACTCAGTGGGAATGTTTGCGCCACTATGGGCTTAGTTTTTTCTTGTTCAATAAAGTTAACTAAGCTTTTAAATACCTCAGGCTCTATAACTGTACACCCAAAAAAAGTTAAATCTTTTAAGTACAAAGTACGTATATCAAGCTCTACTAATGCCCCGTCTATAGCGCCCGACACCGCATAACGCCCTTTTGGCTTTAATACTTCCAAAAGCGTAGGCCATTGCTCGCCAGCAACGAGGTCAATGACTACATCAACACTGTTTTTACCTAAGGCTTGAATTAAATCATCTTCACGAAATATAACCTTATCAGCACCTAACTCTTCAAGCTGCTGTGCCTTACTTTTACTTGTAATAGCAATAACAAAAGCACCACGCGCTTTGGCTAATTGCACCGCTGCAGAGCCAACCCCGCCCGAGGCCCCCGTAATTAAAACAGTTTCCCCTGGCTGTGGGTTTGAGCGAAATAGCATGTTTTCGGCCGTAGAATATGAGCACGGAAAAGAGGCCAGCTCTTCATCACTATAGTTACTATTGATTTTATAAGCGTGAATCTGGCAGTCTATAATGAATTAGGTGGTGCACTTCCAATTAGAATCTAGGCCTTGTGTTTTATACAACTATTTTGATGGGTGTCACAATTAAGTTTTAGATGGGTATCCTGATTATTTTATTAATGCTTTTCATACTTATTTACTGGAAAGTGGACTTTCAAAGGGATGTGGTGGTGTATTCCCAATAAAGTATTAACTTGTTATTTACAAGCAATGCTATAGTTAGTTATATCGTTTTAGGTGTTGATTCAATAAAAAATAAATGACGAACAATATAATAATAAAAATCAATATAGTGTGGTTTCGCTTTTTTATGCTCCTGTTATTTTTACTAACAAGTAGTGCTACATATGCCAATAGCTCTTCACTAACTTCATCTGATATAAAATCAATCCAAAGCTTGCTTAGTGATATTAAAGCCAACAAGCTAGATTACCTTTTGCACCAAAAAGAGCTAACCTACGCTTATAATGTCACTAAACATAAAAAGCACAAACAGTTGCACCTTGAAGCGGCAGCCTTATATTCAGAGCTACTTTTTAGGCAAGAAAAATACACCGCACTGAGTACTCATTTGCTTGAGTACTTAAATAATACTGATCTTATTAATTATAAAAGTAGTCACCTGCTACTTTTAGAGGTTCAGCTTAAGCTTTATGCAATTAACAAAGAGCTAAGTAATGCGCAATCGCTTGCTAAGCAGCTTCAAGTGCAGGTAAAACAGCTCGCTCCTAACGATAAAATTATTGTTTTTCGTGCTATGGCCTATTACTACACCGAAACCGACGAACTTAAAAAAACATTAAATGCAGCATTAATAGGATTAGAGCTTGCTATAAAAGAAGAAGACATAGCCTCGCAGGGCTACTTTTTTAGAAAAATTGCCGACGCTTACAACTACCTCTATAAAGATGATAAAGAAAAAGCCATTTATTATGCCCAAAAAGCGGTCGATGCCTACGAGCAAACAAGCGACGGCCTATTTACGGCAAAAGCTTATTGGAGCTTAGGAAATGTATTACTGGAGGTCGGTCAGCCTAAAAACGCGCTTGTATACTTAAATAAAGCGCTGGCTTATTTTAGTAAAGTTAATATGAAAAAAGGGTTAGCCTTTGCTCAATATTCTATTGCAAATATTCAATACCTGCAGGGTAATTACGATACGGCTTTAATGCTCGCAAACAAAAACATTGCACTTGCAAGCTCCGCCGGCATTAACGATATGCATTTAGCCTCAATGATTTTATTATCAGATATTTACATTAAACAAAATTTATTAAATAAAGCCAACCAAGTAAACGACGAGGTATTTTTAAATCTCGATAAATTTAGTCGCAGCATTTATAAGGCTGATTTTTTAAGCAAACGCTATAAATTAAAGCGTCAACTTAACTACACCGAGGATGCCTTTAACGCCATTGAAGATGAGCTTGCTTATACAATAGAACATTACGAAGCCACCAGCGAAACCAATATAAAAACCTTGCAGGTTAAATTTGAAGTAAAAGAAAAAGAAGACAAGATTTTACAGCTAGAATACGAAAAAAACATAAACAAATTGCAAGCTACAGAAGAACACCAACAAAAAATAATTTGGCGGTTAAGTGCATCTATTGCCTTTATTGTGGTGCTCGTATCGCTATTTTTATTTTACCGACAAATGCGCCAACGTAAAAAATACCATGCTATAGCATTAACCGACTACCTAACTAACAGCTTAAACCGACGTGGCATACTACAAAAAGCTGATGAGTGTTTATCCCAGCAGAGCCTAGCAATAGCTATTGTCGATTTAGATTACTTTAAAGCTATTAACGACAAATTTGGCCATGATATAGGAGATTTAGTACTTGTAAAATTTGCTCAAGCAGCAAAAGACACACTAAATACTACTAACAAGTTTGGACGCTATGGCGGCGAAGAGTGGCTATTTGTTTTAAAAACACAAAACCGGGATAAAATAAGCAGCTTTTTTGAAAATCTTGAAAATAAGTTAGCGCAGTACTGTAGTCATATTGAGGCATTGCCAAGTAAAACACACGTTACCTTTAGTGCTGGCGTGGCAATAAGTCATGCTAAAAGCGACTCACTTAGCGAGCTAATTAAACGTGCAGACCAACAACTCTATAAAGCAAAAGAAAATGGCAGAAACCAAATAGCAATCGCGTAAATATACGTTATTACTGCCCTTCTATAATCATTTGTTTTATTTTTATCGCTTTTTCAAAGTGATCTAACTTATGGGTGTGTATCCACCACGTAGCGGCTTGCATCAGCAGCTCTGGATTGTCGTTTTTATTTGCAAAAAAAGCGTAAAAAGAAAGACCTACGTTTTCGCCTTTGGCTGCTATTTTTTTATCGCATACAGCTATAATTTTTGCTTTTAGTTCTTTCTGCATACATACCTTATTTAATTGTATTTTAATTATCTAAATATACCGTTTAAAAAACTAACAATTAGCTGTAAAAGACTTCTATCAACAATACTATGATTCTCAAACTCTTTATTAGGCGTATTTACTTTTGTAGCTTTGCATTCATTATCTAGTGGCTCATATTTATGTAAATCGGTTTCATAAGCTATATCGGCTTGCTCCATACATTTTGCAGAGCCCGCATAAGGCTGAGCAGCACAGCCAGTTAAAAATATACACAACAATAATAAAGCTACAAACGCTTTCATAATCAATCCTATTTAAAGCACCCTTCTGCCTTAGATTATAGCTACAAAGTTACTTATTTAATCGGCTATCAAAACAAGTAGGTCAATAAAAAACACACCTACTTCATCGAAAAAGGTATCCTCTTTAGCATCCTTTTTTAATTGAGCACTTATACATTCATTATAAACTTCTGAGCTTGTTTGGGAGCCATTTAGCTCAGTCACTTCAGCTTCTTTTATACATAAGCTTCGATCAGAATGCGAAGCTGTACTACATGCACTTAACAATGCACACAGTAACAGTGCTGTAATGGGGGTTTTTATATTCATCCTTAAACAATCCTGTTAACTAAAGTTTTATAAACCACATATGTAAATGACTATATAAAACCTGTACCTAAATAATGCCATCACTTTATCACTTCACTAAAATATACAACCAGTAAATATTTGTAAGTATCTGTAGAACTAAAACCTGAAAATATTGCATTAGTTTGCTTGTAAAAATTACAGACCGTTTATTTTATAGCTGATTAAAAAACACATAAACAACTAAAAATCAATAGGTTAAAGTTTGGCATCTAGTTTGCTTTGTTAATGACATAAGCAATTTGAGAACAAGTAAAAGGATTAATTATGAATATTTTTGAAGCGCTACGTTACGATCACGATAAACAACGTAAATTGGTAGATGCACTTATTGAAACTCATGGCGATACGGATGAGCGCCACACGTTAATGAGTGAACTTAAAACAGAACTTGAAGATCACGCCAAATTTGAAGAACGCTTTTTTTATAATCCACTGATGTGCGATGACTTAACTCAAGAAAAGGCGCGTCATAGTGTTGCTGAACATCACGAAATAGATGAGTTAGTTGAGCAATTAGAAGACACTAAAATGAGCTCATCTGTATGGCTTAAAACAGCGAAAAAGCTTAATGAATTAGTACACCACCATTTAAGCGAAGAAGAACGTGAAGTATTTCAACTTGCTGGAAAAGCATTAACTGAAAATCAAAAAGAAACATTAGCAAAACGCTACAACAAAGCAATGCACTAAATATTGTAAACCGACTTCCATACACTCCCTGTGTACTTATTGGTTATAAGCCTATGGCTTATAACCATTTTTTTTGCTTAATACTTATACTGTGTATTTAACGTCTTGATCACGTAATAAGTAAAGTGCAAAACATGCTGCCCACATTGGCCACGCTGTAAAAAACAATAAGTTATTAAAGCCATCAATATACTGATTATAAGATGAAAGTGTAGAAAGGCCATGCATCACAAAAATGATTCCGTATGTAAGGCGCTTATTAATACCCGCCATAAATGCTAAAACCAAAACAAGTTGTACAGCACCTATAACGTAAGCAATTATATCCGTAGAACCACTAATACCATAAAAATGTTCAAATATACGTGCGCTATGTCCAGGGTTAACAAACTTATCGAATGTCCACATTATCATTACAATAAACACCCCTAAACGCAAAGAGAAGAGTGACCATTGCAAACGGTTTTGCACATCAGAGTTAATTGTACCTGTCATAAAACTTCCTTAAAAAAATATTAATAAACGTTGAAGTAAGCTAGACCGTATAACTGAGCTTTTATTTCAAAAAAGAGTAATTTTTTTCAATACATGTTTGATGAACCTATAAGTTTATAAAAATAAATTAATAACACACAGGTTTCATTAAAATAGACTATGCTTAAAAAAACCATACAAAGCAGCAGCTTACATTATATTTTAAAACTAGGTACTTAAGTATGAATTTATTAATAGAGTATTGGCTTTCGTTCTAAAAAATAAAAAGAAGACTAAATTAATTGAAAGTTATTTTTAAGGCTTTCGGTCTTTATCGCCAACAACATTTTAATCGTAGAGAGAAAACGTTTGAAACACGCACAATTAGCAATCGCGCTAGCCATTATATTAAACACACCATTACTAGCATTTGCAGCTGAAGAATCAAAAGCAATAACTAAAAGCGCAATTGAGCATATAGAAGTAGCTGGCCAAGTTCTTAAATCTCAAGGTTTATCTGTAAAAGATGCCACTGTGGACGGCCCTTTCGGGGATAATTTGGCATTGCAAGACATCGCACGCTCAGTAACGCCTATTTCAAGTGAGTTAATAGAACAACTTAACATCACTACCCTACAAGATGTACTTGCGGTTAGCCCAAACACATACTCTGCAAGTGGCTTTGGTGCACCTAGTTTGCCTACTATTCGTGGCCAACTCGGAGAGCTTTTTCAAGACGGTACACGCCGTCAAGCAGGTAACAATGGCTTTGGTGTGCCTTTATCGTTCAACTCTATAGAACAAATAGATGTAGTAAAAGGTGCACCACCTGTTCTATTTGGTTCAAGCCAACGTAACGGTGGTTTTGTAAATTTACACTCAAAGACTGCTTCTACAGATGAAAGTAAAGGTAAAGTTAAGCTATCAGCGGGGCGATGGGATCAATACAGTGCGCAAATAGATTACACCGCGCCAATTATTCAAGACAAAGTGGGTCTTAGAGTAAGTTACGAGCATCTTGATGAAGGCAGCTACTACGATTATTCAGGTACAAAAAGCGACAGTTTATTTGCAGCACTTAGAATATTGCCAGACGATAAAAGCAGCTGGGATATTAACTTTGAACTATACCAAGTTGAATTTACCGATAACGCAGGCATTAACCGCCCTACTCAAGCCTTAATTGATGATGGCCTTTACATAACAGGCCAAGGCGTACAAACCAATGGCAGTACAGTACCGGCGGCGGGTTCAATTGTATCGCCTACAGGGCAAATAAAAATAAATCGCAGCACCGTACTTACCGATCCTGATAATCAAAACGAAGCAACAACCTATTTAATTCACAGCATTTATAAGCGTGAACTAAGTGCTAATACTTCATTAAAAAATATTACGTATTTTCAGCATTTACAGCGTGAAGAAATAGCACAAAACAGCTTTGTAGAAATTATAGACGGCGCTGATACCGCCCAAAACCGAACTGAGCTTACGTACCGCTGGAACAGCGACCAGCAAACAATTTTTGCTTTTGACGTGCGCTACAATAAAGTACTCGGCTACAGCCAATTTACTACCGAAGCCGATTTACCAATTGATTTAACAGGCCCGCTTTCAAACCGCCGCATACCATTAACCGATGCACAAAAGGCGCGCTTAGTAGAGCTAAGACCAGGTGTATTTGTATCGCCTGGTGGTCAATACGACTTAGATAACGATGGCAGCGGCGACTTTAACCTATCAGACACCACCGACTCACGCTCATGGCAAACAGGGCTTGCTATTCAACAAGACTCAGATTGGGGTGATAAGCTTCATACTAGTGTGGGTTACCGCATTGATTTTTACGATGTAGAAGCAAACGACCCTATTGCACCGCAAGGCCAAGTTGCTGCAAGCGATAGCATTAACGAAATACTGCACTCTGGCCAAGTTAGCTTTAACTACAAAATAAATGCCGACTACACCACTTACGGTGCAGCAAGTTATAACGAAGCAACGTCAAACAGTATGGCTGGCGGTACATCGCTAGGCAGCGATAACACCATTAGCGCACAAAATTTTGCTACCGAAAACACATTAGTTGAGTTTGGCTTAAAGTACGCCCCAACCGACAGCGATTGGTATGCTGATGGCGCGGTATTTAGTCAGCGCCGCAGTTTACGTAATCGCGATGGCAGCAATACAGGTATCCGTACTACGGGTTTTGAAAGCCAAGTATTTTACGATGCTTACCCTTATTGGCTCAGTGCGGGTTACAGCTACATAGATGCTCGTTATGACAACTCTGCAAGTAGCCAAGATTCTGCTCAAGTAATCGACGCGTTTGATAATTCGCGCCCAGATATTATTGCAGGTACTGGTGTTGGTGCACCCAACTTTACTGCTTTTGCACCTTCAAACCGCCAAGTTCAGGGCATTCCTGAGCAATCATTCAGTTTTAATGGAAATTATTCAATTAATTCGAAATGGCAAATGGGTTTTTCAGGTCTATATACAAAGAGTTACCCATTAGACTTTTTGGCAACAGTTAAAATTCGTGATCAATACACACTAAACGTAAATACTAGCTACGCATTTACGCCTAGCACTAAGTTGCGATTAGATGTAAATAACGTCACTAATCAAAAAAACTGGCGCCCTGTATTTGAAGGTGGTTACTTTGGTGCAACGCTGGCTTTTCCAGAGTTACCAATTAACGCAAAACTAACACTTACACATAATTTTTAAGAACGTTTTAAGAGAGAGAACATGATAAAAAAACTATTTTTGATATTGATTGCAGCGGTCGTAATAGGCATGTTCTTTCACTTTAATTTACATCAGCTACTTACACTTGAAGGTTTAAAAGGCTCTATGGAGCAATTTAACCAATATAAAGAGCAATCACCATTATTGGTTTTTGGTGGCTTCTTTTTACTATACGTAGTAGTAACAGCTCTCTCATTACCGGGCGCGGCAATACTAACACTGGCCGCAGGTGCGTTATTTGGCTTAGTTGAAGGCTTACTTGTAGCCTCTTTTGCCTCTACGGTAGGTGCTACGCTTGCCTTTTTAGTATCGCGTTACTTACTACGCGATACAATTAAACAACGTTTCCCTGAGCGTTTAGACTCTATTGACGCAGGCGTTGAAAAAGAAGGTGGCTTTTACTTATTTACACTTAGGCTAGTGCCAGTATTTCCGTTCTTTTTAATTAATTTATTAATGGGTGTTACCGCAATTAAAGCATGGACCTTTTACTGGGTAAGCCAAGTAGGCATGCTGGCGGGTACATTTGTATTTGTAAACGCGGGTACGCAACTTGCGCAAATTGAGAGCTTATCAGGCATCTTATCGCTCGATCTTATTTTATCGTTCGCCTTATTGGGTGTATTCCCATTCATTGCTAAAGGAATCTTAAACGTGTTTAAAAAACGTCGCGTATACAAAAATTACACTAAACCTAAAAAGTTCGACCGCAACATGATTGTTATTGGCGCAGGTGCTGGCGGCTTAGTGACAAGCTACATTGCAGCAGCGGTTAAAGCTAAGGTAACGCTAATTGAAGCCGGTGAAATGGGCGGCGACTGTTTAAACTACGGTTGTGTGCCAAGTAAAGCCGTTATTAAAAGCGCTAAAATTGCCGAGCAAATTCGCCACGGAGAACACTACGGACTAGAAAACGCCACACCGCAGTTTTCGTTTAAAAAAGTAATGGCACGTGTACACCAAGTGATTGCCGACGTAGCACCACACGATAGCGTTGAACGTTACACAAATCTTGGTGTAGATGTAGTTAAAGGCTACGGGAAATTATTAGACCCGTGGACTGTAGAAATTAAACTTAACGATGGCGGCACGCAAACGTTAACCGCTCGCACGATTGTTATTGCAACCGGCGCACGCCCATTTGTACCGCCACTGCCTGGTATTGAAGAAACAGGCTATGTAACAAGCGATACGCTATGGACTAAATTTTCTGAGCTTGATGAAGCCCCTAAAAAACTGGTTGTACTTGGCGGCGGCCCAATTGGTAGCGAACTTGCTCAAAGTTTTGCCCGTTTAGGCTCAAGCGTTACGCAAATTGAGATGAGCGAACGCATCATGATCAAAGAAGACCTAGAAGTATCTAAATTTGCACATGAAGCGCTAACCGAAAGCGGCGTAAACATTTTAACCTCGCATCAGGCACTGCGCTGTGAAGAGCGCGACGGTAAAAAATTCATTGTGGTAAAACATAACAATACCGAAATCGATATTGAATACGATGAACTACTATGTGCTGTTGGCCGAAGCGCTCGCCTTAAAGGTTACGGCCTTGAAGAGCTTGGCATAGAAACCAACCGTACTGTAGTCACTAACGAATACCTAGAAACACTCTACCCTAATATTTTTGCAGCAGGCGATATTGTAGGCCCGTATCAATTTACGCACGTAGCCGCTCATCAGGGCTGGTACGCAGCAGTAAATGGCTTATTTGGTAACCTTAAAAAGTTTAAAGTCGATTACCGTGTTATTCCGTGGACCACATTTATTGACCCTGAAGTAGCACGTGTTGGCTTAAACGAGCAAGATGCTATTGATAAAGGCATAGATTATGAAATTACTCGCTTTGAATTTGAAGAGCTAGACCGCGCCATTACCGACAGTGCAACAAAAGGCTTTATAAAAGTAATTACCCCTAAAGGTAAAGACAAAATCCTCGGTGTTACTGTGGTATCTGAGCACGCTGGCGATTTGATTGCTGAGTTTGTACTGGCAATGAAACACGGTTTAGGCCTTAACAAAATACTAGGTACTATTCACAGCTACCCTACGTGGGCTGAAGGTAATAAGTACGCAGCGGGTGAGTGGAAACGCGCTCACGCACCTGAAAAAGTACTTAACATGCTTGAAAAATACCACACATGGCGCAGAGGCTAATATGTTTAAAACACCTTTAAAAGCGCTCTTGTTAAGTTCTGCATTGCTTGCAACATCGTTTACAAGCAATGCCCAAAACATGCACGACAGCTGGAATGCATTATTAAACAACCATGTTGTGGCTATTAACCATGGCCACAGCACGGAGGTTGATTACACAGCAATTAAAGCTAAGCACAGTGAACTTAAAACTTATTTAGATTCGTTATCGGCGGTTACGCAAAATGAGTTTGTTACGTGGGAAAAACCAAAGCAACTTGCGTTTTTAATCAATGCGTATAATGCCTTTACTGTTGAGCTTATATTAACTAAGTACCCAGATCTTAAATCGATTAAAGATTTAGGCAGCTTTTTTAGCTCACCATGGAGTATAGAGTTTGTGCCATTACTTGGTAAAACTCGCAGTCTTGATGATATAGAGCATGGTTTAATACGTGGTAGTGGTAAATACAACGACCCCCGTATTCACTTTGCAGTAAATTGCGCAAGTATTGGTTGCCCAGCACTACGTGAAGAAGCCTATAATGCCACTGACTTAGAAAGCCAATTGCAAGAGCAAACGGTGCGCTTTTTATCAGACATGACCCGTAATATAGCGCAAGATAACACGCTAAGTGTGTCTTCAATATTTAAATGGTACGGCGGGGATTTTGAAAAAGGCTTCAAAGGCGCAAATACATTGCAGCAGTTTTTTATGCAATACCCTAAAGCACTTAACTTGATCCCTGCACAGCAAAAAGCCCTTAAAAACGATAACATGAAGGTTAAGTTTTTAGATTACGACTGGGATTTAAATGCACGCCACTAAATGTTGGCAAATACTCACGCGATACAGCATATGCTGTATCGCGTTTTGCATTTGCCTTGTTATAAGCTTTAAAAGCATAGCGAGCACAGAGCTACAAAACCGTTGGCAACACGTTGAAAGCCTAGGTAAAAACCAAAGCGTATATTTTTATGCATGGGGCGGCGATGCGCAAATAAACGCATATATTCAATGGGCTGCTAAACAAGTAAAAGCTAAATACAACATTAACTTAGTGCACGTAAAGCTCAGTGATACCAGCGAAGCTGTAAGCCGCGTACTAGCCGAAAAATCAGCAAACAATAACGATAAAGGCAGCGTAGATTTAATTTGGATAAACGGTGCTAACTTTGCCACCATGAGCGAGCACTCATTATTACTTAAACAATGGGCTAATAAGCTGCCTAATTTTAGCTACACCGACCCTAGCAATAACCCCGCTGTTAATTTTGATTTTGGAATACCCACTAATGGAATGGAAGCACCTTGGGGCCAAGCATCACTCACTTTTTACTACGACAGCTTAGCAATAGATGGCACAGTGAATAACACACTACCAACAACCTTAAACCAATTGCTTAGCTGGAGCACACAAAATCCGGGGCGTTTTAGTTACCCCAAACCGCCTGACTTTTTAGGCACGAGCTTTTTAAAATACGCGCTTGTTATGCTACATCAACAAAGTGATGACACACTTAAAGCGCAGTTAAATCAGCCTGCTACAGCACAAAATAAAGCCCAAGTATTAAACCCATTATGGGATTTTTTAAATAAACTGCATCCAACTCTTTGGCGCGATGGCAGCCATTTTATGCAAAGTGGTGCGCAAATGCGCCGCTTAGTCGGCGACACAGAGCTAAGCATAGCGTTTACGTTTTCAGCACCCGAAGTACCCGCCGCAGTTAAGCGCTATGATTTACCACAAAGTATTCGCAGCTATGCAATGCAAGACGGCAGTTTAAGTAACACCCACTTTGTAGCCATTCCTTATAATGCAAGCCACCAGCAAAGTGCTCAGTTAGTGGCTAACTTTTTATTAAGCCCAGAGGCGCAAGCACAAAAACAACAAGCACACATATGGGGCGATAAAACAGTACTTATCCAATCAACATTAAATACGCAGCAGCAAGCATTATTTAAAACAGCCAAACCTCATCCAAGTGCTTTACCTTTTAACAGTATAAAAAGTACATTGAGTGAGCCGCACCCAAGCTGGGTAAATGCTATTATGCAAGGTTGGCAAGCGCGTTATGGAGTAAGCCAATGAGCGTTATTTTAAAAAGTGTAGCTGTAAATACTAAAGCTACAACGCATTGCAGTACCGATATGTTTACGCGCATTGTAAAATTGAGCCCACGTTTTTTACTAGCATTGCTAATTTTGCCCGTAATAGGCGGATTAATCAGCGTACTATTGCCCGCTTTTGGCTATGCACCGGTACTTGAACACACAACATTTGGCCTACATGGCTTTACTATGCTTATGCAAACACCCGGCCTAACACATATGGTTATGCTAAGTGTTGGCACCGGATTAATAAGTACCTTACTTGCCTTTGTCATTACGTTAATGATTTTAGCGGCATTTTTTAATAGCCCGTGGCTTAACCATATTCAGCGCTTATTGAGCCCAATACTGGTAATACCCCACGCAGCAGCGGCTATCGCAGTTGGTTTTTTAATTGCTCCTTCGGGTATGATTTCACGTTTAGTATCGCCATGGTTAAGTGGTTGGGAACTTGCGCCTAACGGTATGTTTCCTCACGACTCGTTTGGCATTAGTATAATTTTAGGGCTAACGCTTAAAGAACTGCCTTTTTTGCTGTTAATGGCACTCGGTGTACTTGCTCAACCTGAACTTGGTAAAAAGCTGCGCAAGCAACATAAAGTAGCGCTTAACTTAGGCTACTGCCCTATGACTGCTTTTTTTAAAGTAATATTGCCAAGTCTTTACCCATTATTGCGTCTACCTATTCTCGCAGTATTGGCTTATGCCAGTGCAAGTGTAGAAATGCCTCTTATTTTGGGACCAAACACCCCGCCAACGCTTGCTGTTGCGATTATGCACTGGTTTAACGACGTTGATTTAAACCTGCGCATTAAAGCGTCTGCTGGGGCGTTATTGCAGCTTGTGCTTACTGCTGGATTGTTAGCATTTTGGCTTGGCGGCGAAAAAGCGATAAAAGCATTATTTAATGATTTACTCACCAATGGCGAGCGAGAATACGGCGGCATTTATTGGCAAAAAATAACAACCGTAGTTACAGTATTTGTAATTGGCTTTATATTGCTCTCGTTAATTGGCTTGATTATGTGGTCTGTCGCTGGTTTTTGGCGCTTTCCGGCGGCTTTGCCTGAGCAGCTTACGCTACTTCACTTTAAAAGCGCGCTAATGCAAATGCAAAGCCCGCTTTTTAATACCCTTGCTATAGGATTAGTAACAACGTTATTTGCCATTATAATTACGCTTTTGTGCTTAGAGTCAGAGCAATTAAGTGCAAAACCCATGTCACGCTTTACAAGTTTAATTATTTATTTACCACTACTTGTACCAAGTATTGCGTTTTTATTCGGCCTAGTGTGGCTGCAACAGTTAGTAAATAACCAAGCTGCGTTTTTTAATGTGGTATTTACCCATTTATTGTTTGTATTACCTTATGTATTTTTATCGCTTGCGAGCAGTTATAGGCGCCTAGATCCGCGCTTTGCTCATGTAGCAGCAAGCCTTGGCGCAACACCCTACAAAGTATTTTTACACGTTAAATTACCCCAGTTATTTGCCCCTATCTTAATCGCCATAGCACTTGGTTTAGCCATTAGCTTTGGCCAGTACTTACCGACACTTTTAGCAGGCGGCGGGCGCATAGCAACAATTACAACCGAAGCGGTTACCCTTGCAAATGGCGCAAGTAGGCGCACCAGTGCAGTGTATGCCATTATGCAAATGGCATTGCCATTAATTGGCTTTATACTGGCGTGGGTTTTACCTAAGTATTTTTTTAAAAGCGCACAACGCTAACCCATAAATTAAAAGGTTTTTAATGCAGTCATCTTTAGAGATTAAAAATTGTGAGCTTTATCGTCAAACCGAGCAATTACTTAGTTTAAACGAGCAAGTAAAAGGCGGCGAAATACTCACCATTATGGGGCCATCAGGCAGTGGTAAATCGAGTTTATTAAACTGGCTTACCGGCACATTACCCAGCGGCTTTAGCGCAAATGGTGAAGTGTGGCTCAACGGCGAAAACATTAATAACTTACCTACTCATTTACGTCACATAGGCGTACTTTACCAAGACGCGTTATTATTTTCGCATTTGTCGGTAAGCGGTAACATTGCATTTGCTATGCCAAAAGGCAATAAAAAACAGCGCCTTGAAAAAATAGACCACGCGCTTGAGCAAGTAGGTTTAAAAGGAATGGCAAACCGCCACCCCGACAATCTCTCAGGGGGACAACAAGCCCGCGTTGCTTTACTGCGTATGCTATTGAGCGAACCAAAAGCCATATTACTTGATGAGCCATTTAGTAAGCTCGACACCCAATTAAGAGTAGATACCCGCGAACTGGTATTTAGCCAAATACGCGAGCATAAACTGCCCGCTATTATGGTCACCCACGATCATAGCGATGCAGAGGCTGCAAACGGCAAACTGATCACCTTAAATTTAGCCGAATAAGTAAAAGCACAAGGCAACGAGAATGTTAGACAAATACATCACCCCAGTTATAAAGCCACTGTTAACACCTGTTGTAACGTTAATGCACAGGCGCGGTATAACCCCCGACCAACTCACTGTAATAGGTTTTTTAATAGGCCTTTTAGCCGTACCACTAATTGCGTTTGAAATGTGGTACGCAGCGTTAACTGCTATTGCTTTAAATCGTATTTTAGATGGGCTAGATGGCGCGTTGGCACGTCATGCAAATTTAAGTTCAAGCGCTGGCGGATTTTTAGATATTACCCTCGACTTTTTATTTTACGCGGCAATTCCGCTTGGCTTTATTTTGGCAAACCCCGAGCAAAACGCGATTGCCGGTGCGGTATTGTTGGCTACCTTCATAGGCACTGGCTCAAGCTTTTTAGCCTTTGCCATTGCAGCCGAAAAATTTAAGCTCGATAAACCTCAATTTAAATACAAAAGCTTTTACTATTTAAATGGCTTAACCGAAGGCACAGAAACCATTGCGTTGTTTATTGCCTTTTGTATTTGGCCGCAACACTTTACCATCATGGCGAGTATTTTTGCCGCTGCGTGCGCTATTACTATTTTTACACGTATACATGGTGGTTATAACACGCTTAAACTCCAAGAAGCCGATAAGGTTACACAACCCAATGAATAATGAAATTTGGTGGCGTTTAGGGTTCTTTTTTAGCATTTTGGTTATTATGATGCTGCTAGAGTCACGAATGCCCGCACGCAAATCACCTATAAAAAGTACCACCCGATGGTTGGCTAATTTTGGGCTGGTGTTTGCTTCATCATTAATTGCGCGCTTAAGTGTGCCAATAGGCTTAACTGCCGTAGCGCTTTATAACCAAGAGCACGGTATCGGTTTATTTAACCAAATAGCCATACCAAGTATCGTCGCCATTATTTTAAGCATGCTACTGCTTGATATACTTATTTATTGGCAGCACCGGCTGTTTCATCAAGTGCCGATTTTGTGGCGCTTGCACCGCGTGCATCACGCCGATGCGCACGTAGATACCAGCACAGGTTTGCGGTTTCACCCTATCGAAATTGTACTCAGCATACTTATAAAATTGATTGCCGTTACCGCCTTAGGTGTGCCCGCTATTGCAGTATTAATATTTGAAATAGCACTTAACGGTTTAGCGCTGTTTAACCATGCAAATATTCGCTTGCCAAATGCAATAGAAAAGCCTCTTCGATTAATATTAATGACCCAAATATTACATCGAATTCACCACAGCCAACGCGTGAGCGAAACCAATTCTAACTATGGATTTAGTGTTATTTGGTGGGATAAACTGTTTGGTAGTTACAAAAATAAAGCGCAAAAAGCCGATAACGACATCGATATTGGCTTAAAAGAATACCCAAGCCAAAAACAAAACGCCTCCCTTTGGGGATTGCTCATAATGCCTTTTAAAAACAAATAGTAGATAACGTTTGTAACTGGCTTGCCTAAAAAGCAAGCTAGTTTTAAGAGGTTTTTTAATGCATGCCTAATTATAAAATTAATACATACTTTCATACACAGTTAAAAAGACCACTTTAAAGACTTTTTTAATGAGCTTAATCTATTAATATATAATGTTATTTTTATGAATAGCTCAATTGGTAAACTGGTCTTACCGTAAACTAAATGTAAATAAAATAAACAAATATGTTGACCATTAATGCACTGCGCAATATCATTTGTAAGCGCTTACAAAAACACATGAAAAATGTAAGCGCTTACAATGCAAAAACGGTTATTAAAATAAGTACAAACACATTCTGACAATAATCTGTGAAAACGGGGTTCAGCTATGAACATACAAAAAACACACATTGCTCGCTTACTAGCTGCTATTTCTTTGGCATCCTTAGCAGGCTGTGGTGGCGACTCTGCCACAACATCTAATTTTGAAAATATCGACGCTTCTGAGCCTGTTTCAGATTGGCAAATGGTATGGAGCGACGAGTTTGACGGCTCTGCTATTGATACTAATAAATGGAACTATGAACTAAATTGCGACGGCGGTGGTAATAACGAAAAGCAATGTTACACCGACAGCGAAGAAAACGCTTTTATTCAAGACGGTGTGTTAAACATTGTAGCCCTACCAGCGACAGAAGGTGCTGAAAAGCCATACACCTCTGCACGCTTAAATACTCGTTATAATGCTGATTTTACTTATGGCCGCTTTGAAGTACGTGCAAAGCTACCTTCGGGGCAAGGCAGTTGGCCAGCATTTTGGATGTTACCAACCGATGAAGAATACGGTACATGGCCACGCTCAGGCGAAATTGATGTATTAGAGTCTGTAAACCTTAAAACTACTGATGAAGATGGCGGTATTGAGTCAAGCATTCACGGCACATTACATTACGGCCGCGCATGGCCAGATAACAGCAGCACTGGCAAAGAGTACAAATTTCCTGAAGATACTAACCCAGCAGATGATTTTCATACCTACGCAGTAGAATGGCAAGAAGGTGAAATTCGTTGGTACGTTGATGGCTACCTATACGCCACACAGCGCCAATCAGAAGTACGCACTAATGCCAATGGCGAAGCGGTAGGCCTTGCTCACCGCGGTTGGTTTGCAGAGTATTTCGAACAAGGTTCTGGCGAGCTAGAAACCCACTGGGATAGCGCTCCTTACGATAAAGACTTTCACTTATTGTTAAACTTAGCGGTAGGCGGCGACTGGCCAGAAAATGTAAATGAGTTAGGTATCGATGCCAGCGCATTTGAAAATGGCCAAACGTTTGCAGTTGACTACGTACGCGTTTATCAATGTGCATCAAACCCAGATACCGGCAAAGGGTGTGAAACTATTCGCCCAGGTTACGATAGCCTAGACGATGCCCTGCTAGAGGGTGATGCGCCAGTACCTATTGCCGGCGGTGTTACTCCATTAACCATATTTGGTAATTCTTTTAATATTAACTGGCCTGCATGGGATTGTTGCGGAGGTTCAACACCAGCACTTGTTGTTGATGAACAACAAGGTAATACAGTTGAATTTAGTGTTGGTGAAAACCCGACTGTTAATGGCTTTATTTCAAGAGCTGAGAATATTATTGATGAGTCAGGTGTCGCCTCTCCTTTTGATGCAACACCACTTCTAGCAGAAGGATACTTTCAGTTTAAAATGAAAGTAATGAGTGCTCCAGCGGATCCAAACTCTACGTGGGTTATAAAGCTAGAAAGCGCTGGCGATACCGCAACTGCAGCCGAGTTACCTATTACACAAAGTGTTGAAGGTCTAGCGCCAGTTGTAGGCCAGTGGCAAACTTATACGTTTAAATTATCAGATCTAGTGGCAGCAAACTTAGATATTAGCGCTATTGATGTAGTGATGATATTCCCTACATGGGGAACGGGTAACGGCGCTGTTTATAGAGTTGGCGATGTAAAAATTACGCAAGACTTCCCTGAGCTTGATGTGTTCTCTGATACCCAAAATCTTGATTGGCCAATGTGGGATTGCTGTAGTGGCTCTACGCCAGTGGAAGTAATGGATGATGAAGACCATGGTATAACAGCTGAGTTTGCAATTAATGATACACCTACAGTAATGGGCTTTAATAGCCGTTCATCTGTAGGCGGAAGTGGCGAGGCATTTGATGCCAGCTCTATTTTAACCGCTGGTCAAATTACGTTCGACATGAAAGTTACAAGTATGCCAAGTACACCCGATGCTCCATGGTTTTTCAAAGTTGAATCAAACGAAGGTGACTCAGCGGTGGAGCTAGAATTAACTGCAAGTATGCAAGGCGTAGCTCCTGTTTTAAATGAGTGGCAAACATATACTTATACACTTTCTGATTTATCGGCTGCAGGTTTAGATGTAAGTGCGATAGATGTATTAATGATATTTCCTGGTTGGGGACTAGGTGCAGGCGCAGTTTACCGCGTTGATAATGTTACTATTGCTAACCCTTAACCCATTTTTAACTGACAAAATATAGGTGCTCACACAGCACCTACTCTCTTGACAACATTTTATAAAGCAGAGCTATTATGAACACATTCAATTTTAAAAAGAGCCAACTTGCGGCTTCTGTGTCTCTTATCATTGCTGCGAGCACGTTAAATACGGCTATTGCTGCCGAAGCAGACACAGCAGCATCACCAGATGTAGAAGTTATTGAAGTAAAGGGTATTCGTGGTTCACTTATTCGTTCTATGGATATGAAACGCGATTCATCAGGCGTAGTAGATGCTATTTCGGCTGAAGAAATGGGTAAATTTCCAGACACTAACTTAGCAGAGTCTCTTCAACGTATTACCGGTGTATCGGTAAGTCGCGCTAACGGTGAAGGAAGCCAAATTACGGTACGTGGTTTTGGCCCAGAGTTTAACTTAATTACGTTAAACGGCCGCCAAATGCCAGGTACCGGTTATACGCGTTCGTACAACCTTGAAAACATTGCCTCAGAGGGCGTAAGTGCACTAGAAGTATTTAAAACAGCGCGCGCCGATGTACCAAGCGGTGGTTTAGGTGCAACAGTTAATATTTCTACTGCGCGCCCTTTTCAAAAGCCAGGTCAAAATTTTTCAGCCACAGTTAAAGCAAATCACGACTCGTCTAACGAAGCCGGTGATGATGTAACTCCTGAGCTTTCGGCGGTTTACAGCAACACATTTGCAGATGACAGATTTGGTTTTGGTTTTTCGTTTTCGCACCAAGAACGCGACTTTCAAAAGCAACGTGCCAATATTCAAGGTTGGCAAGCCAACGTAGCTTTACCTGAATTAGATAGCAGTAACGTGGTTGATAACCGTACTGTCCCATCAGGTAACTACTACTTCCCTAAAGACATGAACTACTCTATTGAAGATGTAGAGCGTGAACGTACAAACGGCCAAGTTACTTTTCAGTTTGCACCGGTAGATGGCTTTGTAGCCACGCTTGATTACACTGCGAGTAAAGCAGTAACAGGCTCTGAAACTATTGGTTGGGGTATTTGGAACGACTTTGGTAGCAATATTAACGGCTACGAGCTAGATGAAAATGGTACAGCTGTTTACGCCGACATTAGCGGTAATGATGCCTCGTTTACAGCCACCAAAGGTACTACTGAAGTAAAAGCGCGCTCTATTGGGTTAAATCTTGATTGGGAAATAAACGACACGTGGCACATAGAGCTTGATTACCACGACTCTAAAAATGAGACCGACAACGGCGCCGATGACGGGCTAGGCAGTATCGGCCAAGTGATTTTAGGCTCTGATCAGCTTGCTAATAAAATTTACGATTACCGCACAGGCGATATTCCAAGTGCTCAAGTTAACTGGTTAAATGGCACAAGCGAACTAACACCGGGCGAAATTGACTCAAACTTTAGTCAGTTTACCCACTCGCCGGGTGAATCAAACATTGAACAGTTACAACTACATACTACGTGGTACAACGAAAGCTATGACATTGGCTTAGTTAAAGTTAAATTTGGCGCATCACGCACTGAGCAAAACACCGGTGGTTACACTGCATGGAGTGGTTTAGTAGGTGGCCCTGGTTTTAACCCATCGTACACAGAAATATTCCCAGATAGTAT
Source organism: Pseudoalteromonas sp. S3785 (assembly GCF_005887365.1). NCBI lineage: Bacteria > Pseudomonadati > Pseudomonadota > Gammaproteobacteria > Alteromonadales > Pseudoalteromonadaceae > Pseudoalteromonas > Pseudoalteromonas sp. S3785. Next base: position 43,024 of record NZ_PNCT01000039.1, read on the forward strand.
GTTTACTCGCCACGATACGTCGGGCCTTTTAGATCAATTTGATGGTGGCGGCAGCAACTTACAACCAGGTTACTACTACACCTACGATTTTGACGAAGCAGTGGCTCGCCAAATGGCATACCTAACTTCTGATGTAACCGGTGGCGATGCATACGCAGCTAATGCTTACATGGATGGTATTGATAGCGAAAGCTACGTAGAAGAAATCACAAACAGCTTTTATATTCAATCAAGCTGGGAGTTTGATGTAAGCGATTACTACGTAAAAGTAAACGCAGGCCTGCGCTACGAGCAAACAGATGTAACTAGCACAGTACGCCAACGTGTTGAAGAGCAAGTAAACTGGATCAGCGCATCAGAGTGGATAATGCAATATGCAGCCGGCGGCGATGATAACTTCCTAGAGCAGCAAGGCGATTACGACATACTATTACCGTCAATCGATGTAAGTGTTGATTTAACCGAAGACGTTGTAGCCCGTGTTTCATGGGGTAAAACTATGTCGCGCGCACCACTGGGTGATTTAGCCGGTGGCCGTAGCTTAACTGGTAGCCCAAAACCGGGTTCGCGCACGGGTAGCCAAGGTAATACAAACTTACTACCGTTTGAATCAACAAACCTCGACTTATCATTAGAGTATTACTACGCAGAGGGCAGCTACGCCTCTGTTGGTTACTTTAAAAAAGACGTAGATAACTTTATTCAAACAACTATTACGCAAACCACGATTGATGGCCTATACGATATTTTAAATGGCCCACGTTACTCACAAGCTGTAAGCGATATTGAATCGCGCGGCGAGCAAGCAACTACCGACGCTATTTTTGCACAAATGATTAGCAATGGTTATGGCAATGCGAATGGCATTATTGAGCCAAATAGCGATGACCCACTTATAGTATGGAACATAAGCCAGCCACAAAACACCGACAGCAAATCGGTAGATGGTTTTGAAGTGGCTGTTCAGCACTTAATTGGCGAAACCGGCTTTGGTGTAGGTGTTAACGCCACGTTTGTAGATGGCGACGTTGAATTTGATAGCGAAAGCCTAGACCAACAAGCGCCGCTTACAGGTTTAAGTGACTCAGCTAACTTCCAAGGCTTTTACGAAAAAGACGGCCTATCAATCAAAATTACGTACGCATGGCGCGACTCGTACTTAATTGGTGTAGGCCAAGCACAAGGCTCAGCCGATGCGCCACCGCAATATGCTAAAGCCTACGGCCAATGGGATATGAGCGTAAACTACGATGTAAACGAAAACGTAACCGTATTTTTTGATGGCATAAACTTAAATAATGCCACCGAAGAAGGCTACGGCCGCTACGAAGAGCAATTTTTATTTGCTAATCAGTACGGTCCACGTTACTCAATTGGTGCCCGTTACACGTTTTAAGCTATTCCCTAGTTAGAATAGTTAAGCCGCTTTTTACAACAAGCGGCTTTTTTACAACGTTTTTATTTGCTCAAGTAATACATTGGTTGTCCAATCAATGCCGTTATATGCCACATCGGGCTTGTAAAAGTCCCCTGCCCCACGCGCTCTGTTTACATACACTTTATTTGGCACTACAACTTTACCTAAGCCTGACGGTAAATCGGCTAAACGTACCTCCATATACAGCGAGTCTGCGCTACTTGGCGCACCGAATAACGTGGTATTTTCAAAAAGCTTAAACTTATCAAGCGCATCTAAACAAGCACTGGCACACTGCGGCGGAACAATAACAAACAACTTGGTTTTAAAGTCACTAGTTAAAGGCTTATGTGGTATGTTATTTAGCGTATTAGTCTCATGTTCTACATAAAATGGTTCACCACTTTTAAGTGATAAAGCCATACCCGCAGCTACAGTTTTAACAATTTTCAGTACTTCAGGCTGATCTTTTACAACGTCCAATAAAGACTCTACATAGTCAGTATTATCTTTTGACGCTCTCCACCACACTTGCTCGTTTTGAGTAGTACCAGCTGTTTTTTGTTCTACTACTTTTTTGCCCCATAATTCTTTGGCTATTTGTGAGCTCCAATAAGATGAGCCACCTTGGTTATGGCGCAAATCTAATACCACGGTTTTTGCAGTAAGTAACTTGCTACGCTGCTGTTGTATTTTTTCAAACACTTTATTGTAGGCAGTAGTTTGTTTATCGGTTGATGAAAAGCTAGGCATAGCAATCCACGCAATATTTTTTTCAGGCCACGTTAAATCAATGGGGAGCTCATCACCGTTGTAGGCATTTTCTAAATGCTTACTGACTGACTTAGGCCTTACAGACCAATTTAATACGTGTGTATAGGTATCGCCATTGGCTTTAACAAATTCGCATTCTTTTAGGGGAGTTAAAAATGGATTGCCCTCGTCAATGAGTAACCGCCAACCTTGCTGCCACCAATGGCCAGGCTGTGCAACTTCACCATGAAACTTAAATACTCTCTCACGCATTAAGCTATCAGTGCTTTGCCCATCACATTGGCTTATAACGTCGCCTTTGCTAATGTTATTGCTTTCGCTGTAATACACTTTTAGCGCATCACCTCGCCACACAGTTCTAAAGCCGGGCCAACGGCGCGCGGGCCTATCTACGCTTGAAAACGCACCGGCGTGGCCATCTTGTAAAATAGTACTAAAGCGTGCAATTGCCGCTACATGAACTTGCGGCCCGCTCGCTTGTGACGAGAGTGCAAGCGCCTCTGCTTTTGCTTTTTTTAATAAGTCAGGGAACGCGGCGTTGTTGGCATCAAACATACCGGGGTGATTATGCGCGGTAATACTGTAAGCCGCCTCAATATCGCGCTCTGTTATACTGCGCCACTGCGCTTTTGTTGTAGGTTCTGCGTACTTTTGTGCGGCATTTACAACTGCTGGTAGTAGTAAAATTGGGAGCAATACATAATTGGTTATTTTTGTTTTTATAGTCATGAAAGTCCATTTAAGCTAAAAATAAATTACTGGTAGGTTATTGTTCATTAACCATACTAAAAAAGCGATTTAAGGTACATATGTAAATATATACCTGGCACCTAAGTTAAAAACTTAAGAATCGGCCAACCTTATTTAGTAGTTGAGCAATGTGTCTGATACAGTAAAAAAGCCATGCCAATTAATTTTGGTGCTTGAACTAATCTTCGGCCGCTAAAAACTGTCCAATTAATCCCGGGGATTTCGTAACTTCATAATCAGTTGATCATAGTTTTCACTTTTCGGAACAATACTTAACTCACCGTCGGCCTCAAAAACCACCGCCATAACTGTACTTAAATCACCAAAACCGGCTTTTCTAACACTTGCTTCCACTTCGGTGCTGGTGAGACGAGTGTCTTTCATAGCAGCCTCTATATATTCACCGTCGAAAAAAACTAATTGTGGAGCGGTTTTGACTACTTTGTCGAACGTCGAAAAGTGGGCGCTGATCCAAGTGAGTAAATATTGTAAAAAGAGGAGTAGGCTTACCGCGACTAAAACCTCAACTATCACCACGTCTTTCAATAAGATAGCAGAACCTAAGATGGAGCCCGCCGCCACGGTAATTATCCAGTCAAAGTTGTTCATTTTAGCAAATGAGCGTTTACCCAATAAATGCGTCGCTAGGATTAAAAAGGGATAAATAATCAAGGTTGTGGTAACAATGCGCGCTATTTCACTCCACGATTCAAAAAACATATTTCCCTCTACTTAAGGTGCTGAATATACTAATAATCATATAAACTAAACAGCCACCTGAATCTCATAAACTAGGTAGTCACCTTAATAAAACAAACAACACTGTGCAACTAAACTTCCCATACAGATTCAGGGTTTATCTTTTATTAATGGGTCTCTTTACGAATAATTTTTAATTTATGTCAAGACACCAAATTATAATGGCACCCACTTTATTTAACCTATTAGAATGTAGGCATCAAAAAACGCAAAGTTTAAAATGGGTGTTTTGTTAATTCTTTTTCTGAATTTTTTTAACTAAAGGCACTATCGCTAAAGCTAGCAATACGGCAAGAAAAAAGCTCACAAACGTATTACCAAACACCCATCTAAAAAAGATTCCTGAAAGAGACAAAACAAAAGCTGACCAAAGCCATGGATTTATATTCTGCATACTATCTAGAGCACCTCATAACCCCGCAATCACGCGCTTGTCGCGTGCATTGCCTTGTTAAGTTTGAGCTCCATAGGCTGATAAACCAAGCCTGCCGATTCGCCCACTTCGCCACTGCACTCAAACCCATAATTTTCATAAGCGGTCACTGAAGATAGCGACGCGCTGACGGTAACAGTTTCGACCCTCGCATGATTCAAGGCGAATATAAGCAGCTTTCTTCCAATGCCACTTTTCTGGGATTCCGGACGAATAAAAAGCATCGCAACATGGCGTCCCTCCTTTAATTCGATGACACCTTCGACATTTTCGTTGTCCTGAGCAACCAGCATCAAGTTATCGCCTTTCATCCTAACGAGGAATGCATCGCGCGCAGCGATATTCGAAAAGGTTGTAATCCCCTCATCAGACAATGTACCTGCAACAGACTGCGAAAAAGAGTCCATGCAAATTGCACTTACAGCTTCAAGGTCCTTCTCTTCCATCTTCCTTATGATCATCAATGTTTCCCAGAAACTTAACGCCTCGCATAACAGGCTAATAAAGCTTGGCTAAAATTAGTGAGGCACGAACTAAGCCAAGCTTTATTAGTCCATGCGTTGATGCGTTTGTTATATTTTTAATTCCGCTACTTCCCGCCTAACCTGACAAACGCCAACCAAGAAACCGACTAAAAGACAGAAAGCTTTAATGACAATGTTCTTATATGTTGTTTTACGATTTATTGTTTTAGGCGTGTGACCTAACACTTTGCACGCCCAGTTTTTTAAATCCTCGTGATAGCAATGAAAGTTAAGCTGATGCGCTAACTTATTTCTGATTTTGTTCAACTCTTTAATGTGCGAAGCATACTCTTGCCAAGAGTTTGGCTTTTCACCCTCTAAAGCTATGAGCAAATCAACTTTCTTCGCGAACATTAAATTTAATGAGTCAAGATTTTTTCTGTTATCGATATAAAGTTGTAAATGTTGATTTATAGCTTGCTCTAGAATCAGATGGCCTTTCAAGAGAATCAGTTCCACTTCGTTTTGTTTCATTAGTTCAGTTTCTAATGAATCATAAATATCTTCTAATTCCACCTATTGCTTCCCAACTAAATTCATGTCTGAAAAAATATAACGCCTCAATAAGAGGACATTTATAGTTGGCTAAAATTGTTGAGCGCAGCGAAAACAGCCAACTGTAAATTTTCCTGCTTAATTGCCTTGTTTTAAGTACATCACACCAATACG